>JAHDFB010000028.1:35658-40517 GCA_020628475.1 Saprospiraceae bacterium
ACCTTGTCTTTAAATTCTCTCGGAATAATACTTGGATACTGCTGAGACCAAGAAACAATATGCACCTTGACATCCTCGAAGCTCGACAATGATTTCGCGAGTGAGGTGTTGTAATTGGACATCCCTCCTTTGAAGGCTGGACCTGCACCAAAACACACGATATTTTTCTGTTTCTGCGCCATTAACCCAGCTCTTTTGCTTTGACAGCATCATAGACCCGCTTCAATCCTTCTTCCAGAGAAATCTTTGGTTCCCAGCCCAATTCTTTGCGCGCATAATCGATGCTACAATATCTAGAAAACACACCAACTGGTTTGTCTAATAAGCATTTGATCTCCGTTTCATGATCCGCAATTTTGCAGAATATTCCAATGATATCTCTGAATGTGGTTAGTTTTCCGTAACCAATATTGACCGCTGTTCCGTCCGAAATTTTCTCAAGAATCAGCAAACTACAATCAATCACATCATCGATATGTACGAAGTCTCGACCTTGATATCCCGTACCCCATACTTCAAATGGGCTCTCTTTGTATACGGCTCGACGAGCAATCGCAGGAATTGGATAGGAATAATCCTGATCTTCTCCATACCCCGAGAATGGTCGTATACAGGCGATATGAATCCCATAATGTTCAGCAGCGATCTTCGCCAAAAATTCTCCCGTCAATTTCGTCCAACCATAGGTCATATCCGGTTGCCCCATACTAGTAAAATCAATATCGGACTCACTCAATTGGATACTTGCTGCCTCTGTCTGCTTGCTGATTGGATAGGCGGCACTAGAGCTCGGATACAATACGCGCGCCGGTTTATGTCGTGTAATCCAATAGAAAAACTCTGCATCAATGGCCAAATCCAGTGCTACTTTCATAGGATCACCATCGATCATAGCACGCCCTCCTACAATCGCCGCAAAATGAAATACATCGGCAAATCGAACGACATCAATGCCATATTCCTCTTTGAACCACTCCGGATTTTGTGATAAATTACGTAAAACGTCGATGAAATCACTTTTCAAAAATAGTAATCGCTCGTCCTTACCGTAGGTCTTTAAATTGCCTATCTGTCGCTCCATGGGAACATCCAACCAGTTTTCAGGGTCGGTTCCAACCGATAAATCGTCTATGAAAAGGATTCTATCTTCGGTGGTATTGTACAGGCGCTTGACCATATTTCTTCCCACAAATCCGCAACCACCAGAAATAAGTTGATTCTTCATCTATTTTATAATTTAATTCAGTAGAGGAATTCATACGGTCATCCTCTTTATTATTCAATGTTTATTGCATGGCATATGCCTTGCTCTTTGCTATATTTTCTTTCGCTGCTTTATGCAAATAACTAAGCTTCGACTTGACCATAAAGCTCAATATTAACACAACACGTTTTTTCCCATCTTTCTGAGGTAAACCTCGATGTATTCCATTTTGATTGGAAATGATCAGATCGCCTTTTTTACCGATCGCATGCATGACCTGACGCTTGTTATAAACGGGCATATCCGTACTATTCAACGAAGGTCGAAACATATTCATGAACAAATTCCAATATATTGCCCCAGAAAATCGATGGCTTCTTTTCACAAATGAATACGGCCCGTAATCTGTATTGGGCACATCTGTCAAATAAATAAAGGCTTTATAAATCACCGGCTGCGTATTATCTACATGATACATACGCGTATTTTTGATACCTCGATTTAAATAAGCATTGACCTTGATCGGTATGATTTCTTGACCCGTGATATTTTGTAATATCTGTATCAAGTCCGATTGATCGATCTGCGAAATTTCTGGAATGGAGTGCTCGATGTATCCTATATCCAACATACCGGCATCGGATCGATCCGGATTATCCTGATTACGATAATTCAGTGTCGTACCATTTTCCAACGCCGTGGAACGTGGATGCTTGTCCGCCAAAGCTTCGACCTCCGAACGTATGTGATCGGCTAAAGTATCATCTATAAATTCAGGAATTCTCAAAATGCCGTCTTGATTCAGTTGTTTAGATAAGGACAATATCTCATCGGAACCGCTTTTCCGAGGACTAATGTGCAGTAGATTGATAAAATCCTGCCAGAGTAACGAAACGATATTCTTAATTCCCTGCATGTTCCAAGGCATTTTTATGAACAAATAACATCTCCAATGAAAAATATTTGGCTTCCTGTCGCGGTAACAAATACTCCTCGTATTGATGCGTTTTCAACTGAGCACGCAATCGATTCAAATCCTCAAAAAACTGCTCCACTTTCTGATCGTCTTTTCTAGGACGTTCAAATTCCACGACAATCTGATCGGGTAAAATAGACTGTTCAATCATCTGTAATAAAATGGGCAGTGCCGCGCCTTCAATATCCGCTTTGAAAACGGAAATATGATCATGCTTATTCTGATGTAAGATGTCTTTCATCGTCAAACAGGTCGCTTCAAAAAAGTTACCCGATGCTTCTGTATTGATTAGAGAGGCAGAACCACCCAATTTGGGTTCGTAAAATTTCAATGTACAATTCTCTGTCCACACTCCATATGGATGAAAGTGAAAATAAGGATTGTCGGCATGCCCTTCCATGAAGGCAATCGATTTCGGCGTTGGATCGTACATGTATACACCAACCTGATGCGCCTCTGAAACCGCTTTGTCGAAACTAATATCCGTCAAAATCCCTAAAGAATAAATAACACTCGTTGCATCTAATGGAACCCTAGAATCCAAGTAATAATTACCGTAAACCCGACCGTGATTTCCCAAACCAGGAATATCCTCCTGATACTTTTTAGTCTGCACTCGATACTTATCAAAGGAATAAAATAAATTGGAGGTTTGAAACTGTTTGACCAGTCGATTGCGAAGCGCAATGGGTGCATTTTTAAGAAATGTACCCTCTTTTAAATTGCGTTTTATTTTTTGACCGACCGTTTCCATTAATCACAAATATATCTCCTCCAATCATCAGCTTCCTAGAAGCGGATTGGCTTTAGAAGAACAAATGTAAATTTTTATTATATATTAAACCCGATATATGTATTAGAAAATCGATTACGAGGTCAAACAACTTCAAAATAAGACATTTCAGTTGTTTTTATAGATTATTTGATGAGTGATCGTGCGTTTTATCAAGAATTACCATCCGGTATATCACATTTCTCTATAAGCTTTCGAAGGACTTCCATATCAAGGTTCTTAAAACTTCCCAAATATAAACAGCCTCTCCCCCATTTACAACGTCCCAATTGTTGCAATAATTCCTCTTCTTGACTTACATCGTAATTCAAATAAAGGGTCATTTTAGATTTTCGAGCCGCGAAACCTACATGAAACCATTCATAAAATTCCTTACCCTGTTTTCGCTGATATCGGTAATTACCAAAACCGATAAGAAAATCGGCCACCTGATCATTGCCCCACACTTTTGGCGTCAAGCCAGTTACTTCTTGGATCAATGCCAATAATTGATAACTGTCCGCCTGTTTCGAAGCACTTTCAATATTCTGAATAAATTTGTCCACACTTCTATCCGTTTCTTTGGTTACGAGACCTGCCATACATTCCTTGTTCGTGAGTAGCTAAGTTACGAGCAAATCCATTTAATTATTTGAATTTGAGCTTTTATCTTGATCCAAAATGATGGCTGCTTGTTCTAATCCCTTTTTCGCGTGACTGCGAAGAACAATTTTGAGCTCGTCATCCAACAGTATAATGCCCGGAAAAAAGCTTTCAGGATTCAAGATATCATTGATTTTATCGGTAATAATTCCCTGCGTCCAATACATACCTGTTTCTTCAATTTTTGCCCGTACCTGATGTATATTATAGTCCCGATAATCCAAGGATACCAAATCTATTTGATCCTTGTGTTCTTGATAAAAAGCTTCTAATTCTGGAATCGAAGCGATGCAGGGTTTACACCAAGTGCCCCAAAAATCCAACAATAAATACTTTCCATTTCCCTCGTATTCTTGCAGTGAAATCAACGATTCATTAACCGCATTTTTGATCATGATATTCGGAAGACGCTCACCAAGGCTTACACTATCACGTGCGAGGTCTTGGTTGGCCAAAACCAAGGCCCGATTTTGATGTATTTTATCCTCTAAAGCTTGGATACTTAGATCACTTGGATGAATCGACTCCAGCTTCACTATGCGTTCTAGACGCTTGGATCGATCGGAGATTCGTTTTTCAACAATCAAAAATCCATCATAAAAGAAATCTTGAAATAGTCCTTCTTGTTGCTCGTTGGTAATATCTGTTCGCACGACAATCGTCATGGATTTTTCGCCGATTTTGGCGGTATATTCTTGGAGATTCTTGTCTAAGGATTTTCGATGGCGTTTTTTCTTGAGCTTCTGATGCAGTTCCTCTTCCCAATTCATTCCTTTTGCGTAATCAAAAAATGCTTCCTCTCCAGTCAATGGATTTACATAGTAAAGCTTGCCACGCAATTGATATTTCGTGCTAAAAGGATACGTTTTTCCCACTATCGTCGATTGAACAAATACAAGATCTTCTACCATTTCCACAGAGATGGATGTATGTTCAGCCCCTTCCGAAAAACTGATGATCGCTGGATTAAAAACATGCACAAAACCGCTGCGTTTTCCGGTTTTTTTCTTCTGCCCATCCATCAAAATTTCTTGACTATACAGCAGTTGATACTGCGCTTGAACAGGAATAAGGCATAAAACAGAAAGAAATGCACTCAATACTAGTCGAATCATAGCGGTTGTTGAATAGATTTAACGTGAAATATAACGATACTAAAAATACAGATAATTTGAGTCTTTATCAATTTTATTCGATGGGCGTGCCCCAGCCACTCCTGCGTCATGTCTAGGTCGGCGTGCTTC
>JAHDFB010000102.1 GCA_020628475.1 Saprospiraceae bacterium
CGGTGAAGTATTTGACCGAAATACAACGTAGATCAGCCGATCCATTTTCTATATTTATTTTAACGCTGTTGGGCTTGAGTGTAGCTTCCCGTAAAACCAGAGGAGGCATGGGGCTTAATTTGGCGATAGGCATAGTCACAGCCGCTTTATTCGTCATGATGCAAAAATTCAGCTCGACCTTTGCACAAAGTAATTATATTTCGCCAGCGGTGGGAATGTGGATTCCAAATATCTTTTTCTCAATCGTCGTTTTCTTTTTTATACGACGCGCTCAAAAATAGTAGTATATATTATTATAACAATAGGGTGGTGCCTTCGGCCCGCGCTATCCGTGGTTTCCCAAGGGTCATCCTTCTTCACGCATACTTCGTTCATCAGGAGCGGCGATCTTCGATCTTGCCCACTACTATCACTACCACGAACAACCGATTTTGCGGAGCAAAAAGGATGACGATGGAGTCATCCTAGGTTGAGAGCCGAAACTTGATGTTTCGGGGGGGAGGCGGAGATTTTGTGGAGCAAAAAGGATGACGATGAAGTCATTAAAATCACCTCATTATTGTATGCCAAAAATGACTTTTTATTAAAATCAATGTTCAAACAACGACATCTTGAAATTATTTTCAAAAAAAAATGAAAATTCATTAATTTTTGAAAAGCCCAGTAAAATAAGGCATATATTAGGCTTTCATGGCTTTAAATGTTTAACAAATTGTTAATTTAGGCTAAACACTCATCAATTTTGTTTAACTATTACGTTTATTTTGTTTAACTTTATATCATAATTGAAAAACAGATTTAATTATTTTAAAACAGCTAGTTATGTCAATCATAGAATTTAATACTCAGTTTAATAAGTTGACAACATTACTCAATTCTTTCGCGTACAATTTGACAAAGAATTCTGAAGATGCTGCTGACCTATATCAAGAAACTGCTCTTCGTGCATTAAGCAATAAGGATAAGTTTCGACCAGGAACAAATTTTAAAGCATGGTCATTTACGATCATGAAAAATATATTCATTAACAACTATAGAAAAAAGATGAAGAGAAACACCATTATCGATAGTACCGATAATATGTTTTTCATCAATTCTGGATCTACCGTTGAAAATGATGCGGAAAAGAATATTCTAATGAAGGAGCTTCAAAGAATGATTGCTTCATTGGAGGAAAATTTAAAAATTCCTTTTATCAAACATTACGAAGGGTATAAGTACCAAGAGATTGCAGAAGAATTGGAATTGCCACTTGGAACCGTGAAGAGTAGAATTTTCTTCGCTAGGAAAGCACTTAAAAGTATGATTAAGGCACAATATGGAGATATAGACATCTTTAAGGTGCGTCTATCTTCTGCATCTTAATTGTAAAATAAATGAAAGAAGTCTAATATTGTTAGGTGAACGATATTACAACAAATATATTAGACTGGCACAAACAAATTAATAGGGATCTTCCGTGGAAAAACACGGATGATCCCTATTTTATTTGGCTGTCAGAAATCATACTCCAACAAACACGAGTTGCTCAAGGCACTCCTTACTATTTAAAATTTATCGAACTTTTTCCTAGCGTCCACGATTTGGCTCGAGCAAGTCAAGAAGAAGTGTTTAAGGCATGGGAAGGTTTGGGATATTATTCCAGAGCTCGGAATTTACATGCTGCGGCAAAGTTTATCTCGGAAGAATTGGATGGTCAGTTTCCCAACCGCTATGAGTCCATCTTACAATTAAAAGGTGTTGGCCCTTATACGGCTGCAGCCATAGCTAGTTTTGCATTTGGAGAAGATAGGGCCGTGTTAGATGGCAATGTATTTCGAGTTTTGGCTCGATTGTTTGATATAGATTTGGATATCTTATCCACCCCTGGGAAGAAAATGTTTTCCAAGATCGCGCAAGAATTACTGCCCAGTGGGCATGCTGCTGCATATAATCAGGCGATCATGGATTTTGGAGCCTTGCAATGCACCCCTCAAAAACCAAATTGCATGTTTTGTACGCTTCAAGAACACTGTGAGGCTTTTCAACATGGAACTATTGATCAACGTCCAGTCAAGAAAAAGGCAGCTAAAAAAAGAAAAAGATACTTTCATTTTTTGGATACCTCCGCTTCAGGAATCCTATGTATCGAGAAACGACAAGATAAAGATGTCTGGGAAGGTTTATTTCAATTCCCACTAGTTGAAACAAAGGGTTCTGCACCCTTGGATATCACAGCTTGGAATATTAAAACCTTGAATCAGAATGATCATCCGATTCAGTTAAAAGTAGAAATCAAACAGACATTGAGTCATCAAATTATCTATGGTAGTTTTTATCAATTCGTAGGTAAGCCGGATGCTGAAACCATACAACAAATGTTGATAACCGAGGGAAATATTCAATGTATCTCGATGCAAGAACTGGATCAATATGGCCTTCCTCGACTGATCAATCGATATTTAGGAAGATAGCTTTATTGTCCTTTCTGTAAACGATGGAAATGTAAGGAAGCCACCCATTGGACAAGTAATTTCATTTTCTTGAAAATATTTATTCAATCCCGTGTTTTATTTCGTCTGATAATAAAAAGACGAATTGATGATGCTCTTACTAATATATTTGAATGCCCTATTTATTGGTATTAATCCAACTAGTTTTAATACTTGGAGTCATGATATTCATATAAATGATCCATGTAAGCAATACAAAACCTTGATCCATAGCGTTATGAAGCGTGCATCGGGGCAAGTTTCATACCAACCTATTTCGTATCATGATCGTGCAAGACGCATACGACTTGGGCTTGAATATTATCATAAAGCAGAAAAACTTTGTAGAGAGGCTTTGGTGCATTGCCATGACCCCAATATTCAAATACTTTTGGCGCGTTGTTTGAATTCTTTGGGAAGATTTCGAGAATCAAAAGCCATTTTGGATCAACTCTTGGATGAGGAATCATTTCCTCGCGGATTTTTTGCTTGTTATCGAAACAATTTGAATCAAAGTAATGAATTTTTGGATTATAAATACAAACGCCCTAGAGTCATCATATGTGATACTGGATTTGACCATGACTTGCAAGTGGAGCAAGAAAAGTATTGGTACCTTCTTGATATTTATAAATACAAAGAATATGATCTGTTTTTGGCTTATATTAAAAGACATCTAATTCGAATAGATATTTCCTCTCAACAAAAGTATAATCGATATAACCTATTGATCGCACAGATGTTTGTCGATGTATTGGAACAGAAATATACTGTCGAAGACCTTCGAAAAGCTTTTTTGGCCACATCCATCGATAGAAAACTTGAGATTTATATGCTGTCTACAGACATGTATGCTTGTGGAACTTTATCTTTCTTGGGATGCAGGTTTATACTATGTGATGAATCCATAGTCCTTGCTGGTAATCCTACATTAAATAGGAAGGCTCCTGTTTTTGATGGCATTTCAGATCACGATTTGAAAAAGAAATCGTTCCTATATGACCTAATTATGAAAGAATAGTGATAAGTATTGATTAAAATTTGTTGTATCTATCTATTCTAAGGGCGGTCCCACAAATTCTTGTCCATGCTCTAGCGCAATTGCAGCCATAGATTCTTGAGAAAAATGACCGGAATTGAGTTATGAGTCACTGGCCTCTTGGTATTTTGTATGTGTTGCTTTCATAGAATCTAATTTTTTAGAGTAAATATTGTTCATCGAATCTATGGAATCGGCAGATGTTATGGAAAAAATCCAGGAATTATTTTGACGCATATATGAAGTAGACGAAAATTAAGACGATTTTTAAAGGATGAGCCACAAGCTAAAAATTCAAGCGTTTCAGGAGAAGTTTTATAAAGAATATCAATCTTGGTTTTCCGATGCCGCTTTAGTCCAAGCACTTGGTTCTATTGATCAAGAATGGTTGGATTATGTTTTATCGGATCGTTCAGGACAAGAGTATGCAGTTACAAACGAGCAAGGCATTTTGCTAGCAGTTATTGGTGTTACATTTCCAACAAATGAACATCCGTTTTATGTTATTACAAACCTAGCCACAAATCCCGCGTATAAGCATCAAGGTATTGCGAGGGAAGTTGTTCGAAGCGTGCTTCAAATGCATAATTCTTCCGAAGAAAATAAATGGCGAGCGTATGTGGCTATCGAAAACAAGACGGCTCAAGATTTTTTCAAGAATATAGGCTGGATCCAATCCGATGAAATCAGCGACGAGATGTTTCTATTTACTAAGTAAAAAACATTCATTTTAGGTTTTTTTAAAATATTTTTTAACTACGCAAATAGACTGCGCAGTACGAAAATATCTTTGAGTTGTATTTAAGAATAAGGCATAAGAAGTTCCTATACAAGATCCACAACCTTTACTTCTCGCATTATTCTAAAAACCTTAGGTAAAGGGAGTTCCTACACATTTATTGGTTAAATCTACTCCCCACCTATTTTAAAATGAATATTATGAAAACACTTAAATTATTTAATGCCGTTATTGCTAAAGAATCTGCTCAACGAGCTTACATTTCAGATAACGGCTACATTGTAGAATCCAATGCGATGTGGGCAATTCGCGCCATTAAAGATTATTTTAAATATCAAAAGTTGGATGGCTATGGATTAAATAAAACATTTCATAAGTCTTGGCTCAAGATTCGATCAAGCTCAAGAAAATCGTTATTACACGATCAGATTTTACACTATGTATCTACTTATGGAAGCGGTTTTCTGGACGAGGTCTATATTCCAAATGAACTATTGAATGTTCCTGATGCACATATTGTCTTTAAGATCGTACGAGGATGTTCTAAGGAAGAAATGACGCAAAAGTGTTTGGATATGTTGACATCGGGTATCGCTTTGAAAGAAGAAACCATCGATGATGTATTATCGATTTTAATACAGGATATAGGCTACAAATTTTCAGGTAAAGAGGCTATTAAAAATAAGGAAGCACTGGTAAAGATCGCTGATCTTACAGGAGTACTGCCTACTGAAACTATTGCATTTTTTAGATTTATACTGTATCGTTCGATAGGCTCTGCTTTGCTCATCAAGAACGAGGAGACCATAGAAGCTATCAAAAGGTCTCGATACAATCCTGCATTGGCGTTTCAATCGTTCGGCTTAGAAAAATTGGCTTCGATATTTAATCGATTCAAGCCATTATTTCTTGCCTACAAATCGAAGTGCCCAGGGGTAATTAATAAAATATCGAAATTGTCCAAACGTCATCACCAACCGATGCCGTCGAATCCATTAAATTTTGTTACCAGCGTACTATTAGAGCAAAAGGATATATCTTGGTTGGATAAAGCAACACCCTTTGCATTATTTCGTGCATTGGCAGCTTGTGAAAGTCGAAAAAAAGGACAGTATTCCTACGCATACAGAATACGTAATGGTAAATCATATTTCAAGCAGAATAATTATTCTGGTGTGGTTTGGCCAAACTATGAGTTTTTAATGGAATACTGCCGATCTCGGTTTTCGTTGGAGGGAAAGACTTTTTATATACCAGATGATGTTGAATATGCTCTGCCTACATCGGAGAAAATGTTTGTTGGGAATATACCAACAGGTACAAAGTTTGAGGGAAATTCCTTAGCGGTAGGAATCTATTGGGAGAATATCTGGGGTGCGAATGATTTGGATTTATCTGGATTGAACATAGCCGGTAAAATTGGTTGGAACGGAACATACAATCAAGCTGATGGTGGATTGATGTATTCGGGTGACATCACCAGTGCTCCAAATGGAGCGGTCGAATACTTATACGCAAAAAAAGGATTGAGTGCTCCGACACTGATTCAGAATAATGTGTATAGTGGCATGCCAAATTGTACCTATAAAATTGTTGTTGGTAAAGGAAGTGGTATTAGTCAACAATTTATGATGGATCCGAATAAGCTGATGGTTGAAGCTACTTGTCAATCGGTACAAAAACAAAGCATTTTGGGAATATTAATTCCAGAGAAGAATAAGCAAAGTTTTGTATTGTTGAATTTTGGAGCGGGACATTGTCGAGTTTCGGGTAATTCTCCATTGTCTACATTGGCAACCAAAGCCCTGTATCAACAATGGAAAAATCCTCTGACCTTCAGAACGCTGATCACAGAGTTGGGCGCCAAGATTGTGAATCAGCCCTACTCAGCGAATTATGATTTCAGCTTAATAAATCTGGAAAAAGATAGTTTTACTAGTTTGTTTCAATAAGTGGAATCATCTCGATTGAATGATATGAATCGTTTACAGTAGACTTGTTCTATTGTAAACGATTTTTCGTTTTAAGCCGAAATATGTATTAGAAAATCTATTCCGAGGTCAAACTACTTCAAAAAAGGAAGAGGGTCGAACGGTGCAATGCCTCTTTTGCAAAAAAGCACTTATTTTATTGTACTTAAATCTCTCATTACAAAACTTCCATGCATCATTCGGGTTTAAGTATGTTGTTTCTATGCGATACGGGTAGGAGTGGCTGACCGAAGGGAAGTCCTGACGCCACGCAGTGGAGGAAAGGATGAGCGAAAAGTGAAACCACGGATGGCCGGACCGAGCATATGACTTCAGGAATAGCGAGGGATCGCCCACATAAAAAAAGGCCATACTCCTAAGAGCATGACCTCGTTTTTATTCGTCAGCAGAAATCTGCTATATATTCACTTATATAAAAGGAGCTATAACCAGTGCCACCACAGACATCAATTTCAAAAGGATGTTTAACGATGGTCCTGATGTATCTTTGAATGGATCACCTACGGTATCTCCAACTACTGTTGCTTTGTGCGCATCAGATCCTTTGTAATGCATTTCTCCGTCAATCTCTACACCTTCTTCAAACATTTTCTTCGCATTATCCCATGCACCACCGGCATTGGATTGGAAGATTGCCATCAAAACACCACATACTGTTACTCCGGCCAATAATCCACCAAGCATTTCTGCACCTCCGATAAATCCGAATAGTACTGGTGTTACTACTGCAATCAAACCAGGAATAATCATTTCACGGATGGACGCTTTCGTAGAGATATCAACACATTTGCTGTATTCTGCTTTTCCGTCTGCTGCTTCGAATGTCTTTACATCTGCATCACTCCAATCTTTCATCTCTTTACCTTCATTCTTATTCATTACATTCAATGCAGCCTTCAATTCAGGAATATCTCTAAATTGACGACGTACCTCGTTGATCATATCCATCGCGGCACGACCTACTGCATTCATAGAAAGCGCAGAGAATAAGAATGGTAACATACCACCTACAAATAAGGCTGCCATCGTTTTAGGTCCTGTGATGTCGATACCTGTCAACATATTGTCTGGATTTACCGCATTGTACGCTGTAATAAATGCTGCGAAAAGTGCTAATGCCGTCAATGCTGCTGATCCGATCGCAAAACCTTTTCCGATTGCCGCTGTCGTATTTCCAACTGCATCCAACTTATCTGTTTTCTGACGTACTTCTTTTGGTAATTCTGCCATCTCAGCGATACCACC
>JAHDFB010000103.1 GCA_020628475.1 Saprospiraceae bacterium
AAACCTTAGATTTAGACCGACTATTCTGTTTGTTTAATCCTTGGAATAAATGTATCATCGTGCTATGAAAACACTTTATACATTCGCCTTCTGCCTATTAATTATGTGCTTCACTGGCTGTACATCAAAAGATGCTTCCAATCTAGATTATTGGAGTACTATTTTATATCAAGATTCTCAGAATGAACAACTGAATGCGTTTAGCTTTGAGGAAAAATATAAGATAATAGAAAGGGCTTACAACCAACAAGGATTCTATTGTAACTATTCGTATGACGCATTGATGGATCAAAAGGATGTACAAAACTTTTTGGAAGAACTCTCCAATGAAGCGTACCCCATTCACGTTATGGCTTATTGGATCATCGAATTTTGGGGAAGGGCATTTAATATCCCCCGATCAGCGGAAGAAAGCTTTCATTTTGTAAAGTTATCGGATCAAATCTGGTCACATGAAGGCGAGCAGGGTGATTTGGTCTATCTCGAATATCTCAAGCACCTGCTAAAAATGGCACCAAATATGCCTACTATTGAAAACTGGGAACAATCCTATATTTCGGATTCTATACATTATCAGGTAGCTTTTTCTGCCAATGGAAAGCCCATAGAATGGACCATTGAAAGTGCCATTGGCGGTAGCATCGATCAAAGTTTCTTTGATCTTTTTGTCGAAACTTTTCAATCCGATTACAAAAAAGATGGAGAATATTACCTCATTATGGAAAATGGAGGTGGCATCGTACTCTTTTTGGATGATGCAAAGGAGCACTATCTAAGAACCTTGTGGAATTTCCCCAAACTGAACCAACGCGGTAAATTGATGACCTTGAAGGAATACGCCCAGTTGTAAATTGTTTTAATTTGTTCTATGAAACATCGACAACTTAGCTACGAAGAAGTCATAGAGTTCAATCGAAGTCGAACGAATTCAACCGAGATTATTCTTTTTTTAGATGGACTGCGCACTCCGGAAAATGTAGCCGGTATTTTTAGATTGGCAGCCTGTTATGCGATTCAAAAAATTATTATACATGGTTCATCGGAGCTACTTTTTTCGAAAGCTTTTCGCTCCGTTGCACGAATACATGAAAATCATTTTGATATTGTCCAGATCGACGACAATCAAGTTATTGACACACTAGACAATCTGAAAAACAGTCATTCCCTCGTTGCCCTCGAATACACCAGTGATTCGGTAGCTATCCACCAATTCAAACTAGTAAATCCCATCGTATTAATTTTGGGTAACGAACGTCATGGAATACAGGCTCCCATTTTAGAACGCTGTGATGCCTCCATTCACATTCCGATGTATGGACCAATTACCTCTTTGAATGTACAGCAGGCCTGTGCTATCGCGCTGTATCAAGTCCAAACGAAAAGGTAGATTCCCTAAGGTAGATAGGTAACTAATTCCTCTCCTGGTTTTCTAACTTTTTTCAAATTCACTAACCAATCCTTGGTCGTATCACGATATCCTAAAGTCAATAATACGGTACTTTTTAAACCCTTTGCTTGCAAATCCAATAACTCATCCAAGGCCTCTGCATTAAATCCTTCCATTGGGGTTGAATCTACTTCTTCAAAAGCAGCTGCGACAATAGCATGGCCAAGAGCAATATAAGCCTGTTTAGAAGCATGTTGAAAATTCAGATCTGCATCTCTTTTCGGATAATGGTTTAGTAATTGCTTTCGATAGTTTTCCCAACCTTCATTTTTAAATCCTCTGATTTGATTCGTTAAATCAAACATTCTGTTAATACGATCTTCAGTATATGTATCCCACGCTGCAAACACTAATAAGTGCGAACAATCTGTAATAACGGATTGATTCCAGGCAATGGATCGTATCTGCTCTTTAATTTTCTGATTTTCTATAACAATCACCTCAAAAGGCTGTAATCCGCTGGAAGTAGGTGCTAGAGAAATCGCTTCTAAGATATTTTGAATTTTTGTTTCCTCGACCTTTTCACCATTCATAGCTTTCGTCGCATATCTCCATTTCAATCTTTCTGATAACTCCATATTACAGATTTTTTAACAAGGTTTCAGCAGCCAATTTCCCTAAATTATTAGATGCTAAAGGACTAGCGCCAGTTATTAATTTTCTATCTAAACAGACACTATCATCCATTTTTTGATTCATAAGATTGGCTCCCAAACTTTGTAATTTTTCACTTAGCCCAACCGGCATTTTTCCTGGCAAATATCCTATCATAGGAGTTCGATTATCTACAGAATCTGGAAATACGGTCATATTATATCCCTTATATAGAAAATCTTCTCCATCCAATGTTGTTGCTAAAAACGCACCAGGTCCATGGCATAATGAGATCGTAAATAAATCTTTAGTATGTGCCCAACGTAATATCTTTCCTACATTTCTATCATCGGGAATACCGTTCATGGCCCCATGTCCTCCAGGAATAAAAACGGCTGAATAATCTTGGTCTTGATATCCAAAATCTTGTAATTTCTTGGGATGCTTGAAATGACTCAATAAATTATTATACAATTCCTTTACACGTTCATCTTTTTCAGGAAATGCCCACATTTCGAAAACTACTGGCTTTCCAGAAGGCGTGAATACATCAAACTCGAAGCCGGCGTTTTTCAAATGCAACATTGGAACTAATGCTTCAACCGGATGATTTCCAGTAGAGAACATTTTTCCATTTTTCATGGTCAAATTTTTATTTTCCGTAAAAATAACTAGGATCTTCGACCTGCTACCGGTGTATTTCTGATATGCTACATCTTCATAGTCTGTTTTGTCCACCGTAGCGAGTCGTAAAGCTATTTTAGATGGACTATAAGACCCATCTGATTCAAGTTTCGGAGCTAAGCCTAATAATTTCTTAAACATTTAATTTATCTTTTATAATCTGCAAAATTAAATGCCACTTAGCTAATAAAAATTGATCTATGGTAATAAACTATTGAAGCGCCAATTCTTTTCTAATTCTACTCAAACTTTCCGTTGTAATACCTAAAAATGATGCAATATGATAGTTTTTAACTAATTGCTCAATATTTGGATACGTCTTTACAAAATTGACATAGCGATCTTTTGCCGGCAAGGTTAAATTCTCCAATATTCTTCGATGAAAGGCCGCAAAAGCACGTTCCAAATTTCGAATATGAAATCCACTTACTTTTGGGATGCGTTCGCACAAGTTGTCAAAATCATTTTTAGAAATCTTCAGCAAGGATGCATCTTGGATACATTCAATATATGATATCGCCTTAAGCCGCTCTCTTCCGAATAAAGCTATATAGTCACTGATCCACCAGCCTTCGACGGCAAACTGTAACGTATGTTCTTTTCCCGAATCGTCCAAATAATACGTACGCAAGCAACCTCTTCGTATATAGTAAATGTGTTGAACATCTTTTCCTGGCGTGATAAGAAAAGCTTTCTTTTTTAATTCTATTGCCTCTAATCCTTCCGATATCATATTGATTTCTACATCATTTAGATTGAAGTCTTTAAAGACGTCTCGCACCATTGAGTCCATATTCCAATTCAGTTTATATGGTAAATTTTCAATTTTAATTTGGATTTCTCACGAATTTCCCGACAAATTGCTTCACCAATTACTTTTATTTCGGCTTAGTGATGTGCAGTGGTCACGCACCGCGTGATCCCGTGACAAGCCTATGCGGGAAGCAATGGGATGAGTGCCAACGAACCACGGAACGTAACGCCGCAGAGGGTGCGAACCCTCACCTCACCTCAAAGATCAAATATTGATAAGGAATCGGTATATCATCATCACATTGTACTGCGGAAGCCCCATAAAAAAAGCCCTTTTCAATAAAAGAGCTTTTATTTTGTTCAAATAAGTCGGAGATTATAGATAGGTAATATCAAAACTACCCTCTGTAATTTCTATTTCTACTGAATTATCTGGTATTATTCCCATCGTTGCGGAAAAAGTCCCAGCAACCGTTTTGTTTTCTTGATCTACTGATGTAACCGTAAACGTTCCAGAAATCGCCTCATACTGTTGATCCGGCTCAGAAATCGTGTTCGGTGCATATCCAATTGTCACATTCTGGCCAAATGTATAACTACCCTCTGATAAGTCTCCCAGAATGGTAATAAGCATCGTGGCAGGATCTGTACTTATTGTTGTCGCAGTTATTGATAGTGAAATGAACTGCATTGAATCCGTTTCTGCCAATAATCCAGTAGCCGTAGAGAAAGACTGTTCCTCTCCATCCACTAAAAAAGAGATCGCTGCATCTCCATCCGAATTTAATCCGCATGAAAAAAGCGTCGTTGCCACGAGGGCAAACATCCATAATAGTCTAAAATTCATATTAAAGTTTTTATTTATCTTCTAACGAAGAATTTGTGCGGAACCGTATTTGTTTTTCAAAGTTCCTGTTATTTAATCATTATCCGTGAAACTCCATTCGTCTACCAAAGGCATCGGCAATGATGCGTCCTTCTTGGTATACAGGGAATCCATTGACAAAGGTATACAATATTTTATGCTTGAACTCTTTTCCCTCTAGCGGAGACCAACCACATTTGTATAAGATATTGGAAGGCGCCACCGTCCAAGGCGCATTTGGATCTACCAAGACCAAATCAGCGAAATAGCCTTCTCGAATATATCCTCGCTCATTAATGTGAAAACACTCGGCTGGAGCATGGCACATTTTTTCGACGACCTTCTCCATAGAAATAGCTCCTTGACTGTGAAAATCCATCATCATATTCAGACTATGTTGTACCAAAGGCAATCCGCTTGGCGCCTTTGTGTAAGGATTGTTTTTCTCATCCATCAAGTGCGGCGCATGATCTGTTGCGATAATATCTATGCGATCATCCAGCATTGCCTGAAAAACAGCAGCACGATTCTCTTCTGCTTTAATCGCCGGATTACACTTTATTTTTGTACCAAGCTGGGCGTAATCATCTGCATTAAAATACATATGGTGTACGCATACTTCGGAGGTAATATGCTTATCGGCAATCGGTCCTTGCTCAAACAGTTCCAACTCCTTGGCCGTACTTATGTGTAATATATGCAGTCTACTTCGATGTTTTTTTGCCAATTCCACCGCCAGCGAACTCGACTTGTAGCAGGCATCCACATCCCGAATTATAGGATGCAATTCGACCGGAATATCATCTCCATATTTCTCCACATAAGCCGCTGTATTCGCACGTACCGTCGCTTCATCCTCGCAATGCGTGGCAATCAACATATCGGATTTCGAGAAAATACCTTCTAGTGTTGTACGGTCATCCACCAACATATTTCCGGTACTACTGCCCATAAAAATCTTAATACCGCAGACCTTCGTCTTATCGGTTTTAAGGACTTCTTCGATATTCTCATTACTGGCTCCCATAAAGAAGGAGTAATTGGCCGGTGAACATTGCGCTGCGATGGCGTATTTCTGTTCCAATAATTCTTGAGTTAGCGCTGCAGGTTTCGTATTTGGCATTTCCATGAATGAAGTCGTACCACCGGCTACAGCCGCTCGAGATTCGGTTGCAATATTCGCTTTATGTGTCAATCCTGGTTCCCGAAAATGAACCTGATCATCTATAACACCTGGCATCAACCACTTCCCTTCCCCATCTATTTCTTGACCTTGGCTATCTATCTGAGCATCTACTCGTTCGATACGTCCATTTTTGATGGCTATATCGCCATAAAATGATTTGCCTTCATTAATTATTCTGGTATTTTTTATAATCGTTCGTTCCATTACGCTATTATTGTGCAGCGTAAAAGTAGATAAAGGTTTGGGAAAAAAAATGATATTTGCGCATTATACTACTAATTTTTGAGCATGATTAAAATCGGAATTTTAGGAGGAGGCCAATTGGGACGGATGATGTTCCAAGAAACAATCGGCCTAGACTTAGATATTCAATTCCTTGATGACAATAGACATTTTCCAGTCGGTCGTATCGCCCATCAATTTACAGAAGGTGACTTTACCAACTATGATGATGTTATGGCTTTCGCCCAAAAAGTGGACATCTTATCTATTGAAATCGAAAAAGTTAATCTTGATGCCCTGTTTGAATTGGAAAAACAAGGTAAAAAGATCCATCCAAATCCGCGTGCTTTGGAAATCATTCAGGATAAAGCGATTCAAAAGCAATTCTATAAAGATCATCACTTACCGACGAGTGATTTTATTGTTTTAAAAGACAAAGCAGATGTGCTAGAAGCTTTGGATGCTGGTTCGATATCTTATCCCTTTGTACAAAAAGCACGTAAAGATGGCTATGACGGCAAAGGTGTTGCGGTGATTCGAGGACAAATGGATCACGATAAATTATTAGATACGCCTTGTCTTGTAGAACCTTGTGTGGATATCGAGAAAGAATTGGCAGTAATTGCATGTAAGAATGAACGCGGTGACATTGTTAGCTATGAAGTCGTGGAGATGGTCTTCGATCCAGAAGCAAATTTGGTGAAGTATTTATTTTCGCCTGCTGAAGTTAAGGTGGCTTACGCCCAAAAATGTAGATCAATCGCAGAAGAACTCATCCAAAAATTCGATATCTCTGGACTTTTAGCCGTAGAATTTTTCTTGGATACTTCAGGGAACATTCTCATCAATGAAGTCGCTCCTAGACCGCATAATAGTGGTCATCACACATTGGATGCGGCCATTTGTTCGCAATTCGAAAACCACATCCGTGCTATTGCGAATTTACCATTAGGATCCACCAAACAATATAAAATGGGCGCGATGGTCAATGTATTAGGAGAAGATGGTTTTCAAGGTTATACGATATACATCGGCATGGAAGATATCCTAAAAATGGAGGATGTGCACATACATATGTATGGAAAAGCCATAACAAAGCCGAAACGAAAAATGGGACATATCAATATTTTGGGGGACAACCGAAAAGAAATAGAAGAAAAAATAGCTATAATCGATCAATACTTTAAAGTGATAGCATGAGTGTACAAGTAAGTATTATTATGGGATCCAACTCGGATTTCCCAATTATGAAAGAGGCCTGTGACATGTTGGATAAATTTGGGGTGTCATACGACGTACATGTAGTTAGTGCACATAGAACACCAGATAAAATGTTTGAATTTGCAGCGTCCGCTGCAGAGAAAGGAACGAAGGTAATCATTGCTGGTGCTGGTGGGGCTGCCCACTTACCGGGTATGACCGCGAGTATCACTACTCTACCCGTCATTGGTGTTCCTATCAAGTCTAGAAATTCGATCGATGGTTGGGATTCTGTGCTATCTATTCTTCAAATGCCTGGTGGCATCCCGGTTGCAACCGTAGCGTTAGATGGAGCTAAAAACGCAGGAATTTTAGCCGCCACGATGATTGGAGCTTTTGTGCCAGAAATTGGTCAAGCCATCGCTGATTACAAAGAAGAAATGAAAGCCATGGTGGCCGAAAAAGAAGCCGCTTTAAAAGCCTCTTTATAAATAATGGGAAGCACTTTTG
>JAHDFB010000029.1 GCA_020628475.1 Saprospiraceae bacterium
TCAAAGGACTAGGAGAAATATCTCCGGATGAATTTGAAGATTTTATAGGAGAAAACATTCAATTAGAACCAGTATTCTTACCAGAAGGAGCTAAAATCGAAGAAGTATTGAGTTATTACATGGGAAAAAACACCATGGAGCGCCAACAATTCATCATTAATAACCTCAAAATTGAAGAAGATGTATTGGCCGAAACTTCAGTGACCGATTTGGAAGAAAATGAAACAACTGCGGCGGTAGAATAAGTCGCGAACGTCATTTATTACAACAATCTATCCAATATTCTGACTTTTTGTCTGCCTTCGGCCGTCATAGTTACACATTGTCATATTATGAACGATGTAATAGGCCGTGGTATAATCTTTGGACATAAGTGTTATACGATAGAGAAAAGTAGAAAAAAGGTTAGATGCAAAAGAAAAATAAATTCTTTCTAGATATGAGTGAAGGTTCGGATTTCATTCCGATGATAAACCTTCAAGATGATGATAACGATCAAGAACTAGTGGACAATATAGCCAGTGAGATTCCTTTATTGGCATTGAGAAATACAGTATTATTTCCCAAAGTAATCATTCCAATCACTGTAGGTCGATCAAAATCAACCGAAGCGATCAAAGCTGCATTGAAGGCAGACAAGATCATTGGTGTTATTTCACAAAAGGATCAAGATATAGAAGACCCCGTAGAAGGAGATCTATTTCAAATAGGCACGTATGCACGCATAGTGAAGCAGTTTAAAATGCCAGATGGCTCATTAACAGTCATCTTGAAAGGACTCAGTCGTTTTAATTTAGATAAAATGACAATGGAAGATCCTTTCTTGAGAGGTAAAATCTCCACGCGTCCGATGGATGAAGTTTCCGATGAAGTTGAAATTCAAGCATTATCTGCTGCTATTCGAGAAAAAGCAAGAAAAATTATTGATCTGTCTCCACATTTACCGAAAGAAGCGGCCGTCATGTTGGATAATGTGACCAATGATGTATTCCTTTTTGATTTCATTTCGGGAAATTTGAATATTGACATCAGTCAAAAGCAAGGAATTCTTGAAATAGATGATCCAAATGCGAAAGCTAAGGCCATTTTAGATCACATCAATGCAGAATTACAAGTCCTTGAAGTGAAGTCTCAAATCGAGAACAAAGTTCAAGGTGATATCAATAAACAACAACGGGATTATCTGCTCAATCAACAGCTAAAAACCATACAAGAAGAACTGGGACAAAATCCAAGTCAGGAGGAGTTGGATAATCTCGAGCAACGTGCGAAAGACAAACAATGGCCAGAAGCTATCGCGAAAGCCTTCCATAAAGAACTCAAAAGGGCGAGAAGAACGAATCCTCAAGTGGCTGAATTTAGCGTCTTAATGAATTATCTAGAATTGATGCTTGATTTACCTTGGGATACCTATACCAAGGATAATTTCAACCTCAAGAAAGTACAAGGCGTTTTGGACAAAGATCACTATGGATTGGACGAGGTAAAAAAACGCGTCCTAGAACACCTTTCTGTATTGAAATTGAAAGGAAATATGAAAGCGCCGATCATCTGTTTGGTTGGCCCTCCAGGTGTCGGTAAAACCAGTTTAGGAAAGTCAATATCAAATGCATTAAACAGAAAATTTGTACGCGTTTCTTTAGGTGGTCTTCATGATGAAAGTGAAATACGAGGCCATCGAAAAACCTACATCGGTGCGATGCCTGGACGGATTATTCAATCGTTGAAAAAAGCGGGATCCAGTAATCCAGTTTTTATCTTGGATGAAATCGATAAAATAGGTAAAGATCATCGGGGTGATCCTTCATCAGCGCTTTTAGAAGTACTCGATCCAGAGCAAAACAATACCTTCCATGATAACTATTTGGATCAAGATTACGATCTAAGTAAGGTACTATTTGTTGCCACCGCTAATTCACTTAATACCATTCAACCAGCCTTATTGGATAGAATGGAAATCATTGAAATCGAAGGATACAGCGTGGAAGAAAAAATTCAAATTGCGAAAAAACATTTAGTTGCCAAACAACTCGAAGAACACGGATTGGATAAATCCGATGTTAAAATATCGGACAAAGTACTAGAATTTGTCATACAGCGCTATACAAGAGAAAGTGGCGTTCGAAGTCTAAGCAGAAAAATTGCGGGTATCATGCGCTCCATAGCCAAACGTAAAGCATTCGAAGAAGCTTACAATATTTCCGTTAAGAAATCAGATATTGAAACCTACCTCGGACCTACGCTTTTCGACAACGATATGCATGAAGATCAGCAAATTCCTGGAGTAGTCATTGGCTTGGCTTGGACTCGTGTAGGCGGTGATATACTATTTATCGAAACGAGTAAAAGTAAAGGTAATGGCAAGTTGGTGTTAACTGGAAATTTAGGTGATGTAATGAAAGAATCTGCAACGACCGCTCTTTCTTATATCAAAGCAAATGCCGATAAATTAGATATCGATATTGAAAAGCTCAAGGAACTAGATATCCACATTCACGTGCCACAAGGTGCAATACCAAAAGATGGTCCAAGTGCAGGAATTACCATGCTAACGGCACTCACCTCTTTGATCACGGACAAACCGGTGAAATCACATTTGGCCATGACGGGTGAAATCACGTTGCGAGGCAAGGTACTACCTGTAGGCGGTATTAAAGAAAAAATTCTTGCCGCACGACGAGCTGGTGTAAAAGAGGTGATTTTATGCAAAGAGAACAAAAAGCATGTGGATAAAATCAATAAGGACTTCATAGAAGGCATGCAATTTCACTTTGTAGACCGCATGGAAGAAGTCTTAAAAATCGCTTTGCCTAGTTAAAAACATATGGCGTTAATTTGATGTTAAAACTTGGTATAGCTTCGAAACATCATTACCTTCGTAACGTTCTAATGCAAAAAAAGGAAAGATGAATAAATATATAGGTATCCTCAGCATGTTAATCATGACACTTTTCTCATCAAAAGTGAGTGCTCAGATGCCTATAGATTCTAATGAAGTCATTCAATTTTCAGGGGTTGTAGTCACGGAAGATGAACGTGGTGAAATCATGCCACTACCCTATACGAATGTAGCTGTAAAAGGAACTTCAAGAGGTGAGGTTTCTGATCTCTCAGGATTCTTTTCCTTCGCAGCTTTACAGGGTGAAACCATTAGTTTTTCGAGAATTGGGTATAAAACTGTCGAATTTGTCATTCCTGATACACTGGAAAATAATCTGTATTCTTTGGTTCAAATTATGAGTGAGGATACCATTTTACTTCCAGAGACAGTGATCTTTCCTTGGCCTAGTCGAAAGTACTTTGATATAGAATTTTTAGCGATGGATGTTTCAGAAGTACAACGACAAGCAGCTCGTGAAAATCTATCTCCTGAAATCTTAGAAGAATTACAAGAAAATATGTTGGTAGATGGAACTGAAGCGAGTAAAATTCTTTTAGCTCAACAAGCAGCAGGCTTCCGATATGAAGGTCAATACAAACCTCAGCGCATCTTTGATCCACTGGCTTGGAAACAGTTTATCGATGCTTGGAAAAGAGGTGATTTCAAAAATAAAAAGGATAAAAAATAAAGGATTTAATGTAAAGTTATATCCTTAGTTAACCTACCTTTGGCCCGCGATTACAGTAAAATTTTCAAATCAAATTTATCGAGTCTTGAAAGTAACCGATCATTTTGAAAGCAACCAAGGTAAGACACTAGTATCTTTTGAGGTATTACCCCCATTAAAAGGAGGAAGTATTGATTCCATTTTCAATTGCTTAGACCCTTTGATGGAATTCAAACCACCCTTTATTGACGTCACTTATCATAGAGAAGAATTTGTCTACAATAAAAGACCGAGTGGTTATTACGAAAAAACAGCGATCAGAAAAAGACCAGGTACCGTTGGTATCTGTGCTTCGATCATGCATCGATATGGAGTGGACGCCATTCCCCACTTAATTTGTGGTGGATTCAGCATCGAGGAAACAGAAAATGCCCTGATTGATTTGAAATTCTTGGGAATAGACAATGTATTAGCATTACGAGGAGATGCTCGGCATTTTGAGGACAAATTTGTTCCAGAAGAAAATGGTCATAAATATGCAGTCGATCTAGTCAAACAAATAGAAAACATGAATAAGGGTTTTTATTTGGATGAAAGTATTGAAAACGGTTCTAAAAGTGATTTCTGTATTGGGGTCGCCGGTTACCCGGAAAAACATTTCGAATCCCCGAATCTTGATTTAGATTTACTATACACGAAGAAAAAAGTAGAAGCAGGAGCAGAATACATTGTCACGCAAATGTTTTTCGATAATAAAAAATATTTTGACTTCGTAGAAGCCTGTAGAAACGCGGGAATTACTGTACCTATTGTACCTGGCCTAAAACCACTTACCAGAAAATATCAATTAAACTCTATTCCTAGACGGTTTTTTATTGATATGCCGGATGCATTGGCTAGTGAGGTCTTCAAGGCTAAATCAAAAGAGGAGGTTATCGATATAGGCGTAGAATGGTGTATTGCTCAATCCAAAGAGCTTAAGAAAGCTGGCGTTCCATGCCTGCATTATTATACGATGGGGGACGTCGATACCACGAAGCGAATAGTTAGCGCCTTATAAGCCTGTCGTTTAGATTGTTTCCATAAAAAAAGGGTACTTCCTTGGTAGAAAGTGCCCCTCTATTAATTGACATATCCTTTTCTTAAAAAGGTTTAGTTAGTATAATTATTATAATAACCAATTATAAGACGATTCTTTTTCGCTATTCCACATGTTACTAGCAAATAAATGTGTCTTTTAACTGTACCGCCTAATAAAATCAACTCATTCCCAACATTCGCTAGCATAATAAGTCTATATTTTCGAGCTTATAAGACAGTCGGTATTTTCTTGATAAACGAATATTTAAGGAAGTGTAACGAAGACGTCTTCATTCATAAATCGTTAGCAAATCATGAAAATAAATCATACCTTTATGTTATAGCTATGACATTTTTACACAAAATATCGCTACTCCTAACACCCTTAATGATGGTTTCGATCTTCGTATCGTCCATGTCCATCAATATTGACTTTCATTATTGTCAGGGCCAGTTGAAATCTTTCAATATTTTAGGCAAAGCAAAAAATTGTCATGAATTAGCCGTAAAGAAGAGTGCATGTAAACATCACGCTAAAAAGCAGCATCAAGATTCCAAAAAAATAGAATCAACAACAAACTGTTGTACCAACAATTCAGTTTTTATTGATGCCGACTCCAATGATCAATATGTCGATGTTATCACAACAAAGACAAACTTAAAGGCTATTCAATCATACCCTGAGATCATTGATTTTAGTAGTGACTCAAATATTAAAAAAAGCGGCGTACCTTACGCCTACTACAAACCTCCGCTCAAGCAAAAGGACTTCTCCGTCCTTTATCAATGCTTTTTATTATAGTTTTTCATTTCTTTTAAAAAATCACAAATCAATAGATAAGGCTTGTTACATGTATACAAGCTCATTTAAAATTGACAAGAAACGGCTTTCAAGATGTTTCATTTAAAAGATATAATATGAAAAATATAATTACACTAATCCTATGTTTAGCAACGCTGTTGCCTTTGAGTAATGCTCAAAATGATATAAATCTGAGTATATTCCATAAACTTGCCAATGAAGAATTCAACTTAAATCAGGCAGCTAACAATAATCTGGAACACGACTTCAAAATCACACGATTGGAATACTACATTTCTGAGATTTCACTCATCCACGATGGAGGGACAGAAACCCTTATCGAAGATCTTTGGATCCTAGTGAATGCCTCTTCAAAAACTGAAGTTGAGCTAGGCAATTATGATATCAATACCGTAGAAAAGATTGTCTTTCATATTGGGGTGGATCCAGCACACAACCATTTAGACCCATCCACCTATGAAGCCTCACATCCTTTGGCTCCAAAAGCCCCATCCATGCACTGGGGATGGACAGCTGGCTATCGCTTTGTAGCCTTAGAAGGACATGGAGGACCGGCGCTAGATCAATTGGTACAATTACACGGATTGGATGATAAAAATTATTTTACGACCGAAGTCGTTCTCGATAAAACAGCTGAAAACGGCATTCTGAACATTCAACTGGATGCTGATTATACGCGTGCGCTAGAAGATATAGAAGACAGGTGTGATCGTACACGGCGACAACTTAGAAGCGCAACAATGTCTTGAAAATTTTAGAGATTTTGTTTTCTCTCCTGCAGATCTTAGTATCTCTACACAGGAATTTAACAATAATCTTTCATTCGAAATCTTACCGAACCCTGTCCTTTCGGACCAAGTAAGATTCGAGGTGGATTCGAAATTTTCAGATGTACCGTATCAAGTGACAATTTTCTCCTTAGATGGAAGTGTACAGCAACAATATAAGGACATCAGAGACGACCAAGTATTAGAAATTTCAAGCTTACCAGCTGGATTGTATCTAGTGAGACTTATTCAGGAAAATCAACAAGTAGCGACAAAAAGAATCATTAAGCAGTGATAAAATACGCTTCGATCTATCTTGCAATCGTCGTAATACTTTTCGGATCTTGTGAGGATAAACCTATAGAAGTTTCACATGCTCCCCCCGGCTTTATGGAAACGCCTTTGGGTTTTGAGCCATTTGAAGTTCCAGAAGATAACGCATTTAGCCAGATTCGATGGGAACTGGGTAAAAAATTATTCTACGATCCAATCATGTCCTTGGATAGTACGATCAGTTGTGCTTCTTGTCATAAACAGAGCATTGCCTTCAGTGATGACGCGGCCCAAAGTATCGGTGTAAAAAACAGGCTGGGTACGAGGAATGCACCTTCCTTGGCGAATCTCGCTTATCATCCATATTACACCCGAGAAGGATCTGTGCCAACCCTCGAAATGCAAATCTTAGTGCCTATTCAAGAGCATGATGAATTTGATTTTAATATCGTATTATTGGCAGAACGACTTCAACAAGATAGTCATTATGTAGATTTGGCTTTACAAGCATACAATCGAGAACCCGACGCCTTTGTCATTACCCGATCCATTGCCTGTTTCGAAAGAAGCCTCATCAGTGGATTTAGTCGCTATGATCACTATTCAAATTATGAAGATGAAAAAGCCTTGACTGAAATGGAGAAAAATGGTATGGACCTTTTTTATAGCGATCAAACCAATTGCTACTCCTGCCATGCTGGTTTCAATTTCTCGAATTATCAATTTGAAAATAATGGAATCTATGCGGAATATACCGATCAGGGCCGCTTCAAAATTACCAATCAAGAAGAGGATAAAGGAAAATTTAAAGTTCCTTCCCTCCGGAATGTTGAAGTGACCGGTCCATATATGCATGATGGATCAATAGAAACATTAGAACAAGTCATAGAACATTACAACATTGGTGGAAAAAACAATCCACAAAAAAACACACTCATCCGTCCATTACATCTTTCAGAAAAAGAACAAATGGAACTAATAGCTTTTTTAAAAACATTAACCGATCAGCATTTTATCGAAAATCCTGTATTCGGAAAATAAGAACCTAACAATGAACAAATTAATATATACTCTTTTTATTGGCCTAGTAATACTAGGCGCCTGTATCGAAGATCCAAAACCCACCATTGAGTTGGATGAAAGCCCTTATGTCTTAGAATACGGAGCACTACCCATTCCAGATTTACCGTTGGATAATGCCCTAACCATCCAAGGAGTACAATTGGGTAGAATGTTGTTTTATGAAACACTTCTTTCGAAAGACAACAGTCAATCCTGTGCCAGCTGTCATAGTCAACAAGATGCATTTTCCGATACCCTTCAATTTTCGATTGGGGTCGAAGATCTTCCAGGTAAAAGACAAGCCATGCCGGTTTTCAATCTAGCATGGCACAACAATGAATTCTTTTGGGATGGCAGAGCTAATCTATTGAGGGATCAGGCATTAAAACCAATAGAAGATCCCCTGGAGATGAATGAAACATTGGACAATGTCATTCTAAAACTAAGCAATACGCAAGAATATAAAGATCAATTTACAAGGACTTTTGGTTCAGATGAAATCACATCCGACAAAATGGCCTTGGCTTTGGAACAATTCATGTTGAGCGTAGTAAGCTATGAATCGAGATATGATCAATACAAAGCCGGACAAATCGCCTTTACAGAAAGTGAGGAACGCGGAAGAATACTCTATGAAACGGAGTACAATCCATTCTTTCCAGAATTATCAGGTGCGGATTGCGTACACTGTCATGGTGGTGCCAATTTCGAAAATGATCAATATATGAACAACGGCCTTGATACGGATGATGACATTACAGACGAAGGAAGAGAACTCGTAACTGGACTGAGCTCCGATAAAGCAAAATTTAAGGTACCTTCTTTAAGAAATATTGAGCTCACCCCTCCGTACATGCACGATGGCCGATTTAAAACCTTGGAAGAAGTCATCGATCATTACGACAATGGAATTCATCCCTCTTCTACCTTAGACCCTGCATTACTGCAGGTACTAGATAATGGCGGTCTAAAACTTACGGAACAGGATAAAATAGATCTTAAGAATTTTTTACTGACGCTGACCGACGAGCAACTCGTGCAAAATCCAACGTATTCAGATCCATTCTAATGTGAACGATTAGTATGAAACAGATGGCACTGTTGTTTTGAATCGAAAAATGAGGGTCCCAAGTTGTAGGCATAACTTTTGCCTTAACGTGAATGTTGTACTATATTTGCGGCTTTGGGCGAAAGCCCCCAAATCAATACTGTCAAAACCAAATCAAAAATGCTTGATGTTAAATTGTTTTCTGGTGTAGAATCCAGATACCTAGCGAGTCAAATCAGTGATCATTATGGATACGAACTTGGATCCATCGATGTTAAAAAATTCAGCGATGGTGAAATGCAAACCATCATCAATGAGTCTGTGCGTGGTAGCTATGTCTTTTTTATACAATCGACCTTTGCCCCTGCCGATAATATGTTGGAATTACTCCTAATGATAGACTCCGCAAAGCGAGCATCAGCGGGCTATATTACTGCGGTAATTCCTTATTTTGGTTATGCTCGTCAAGATCGAAAAGATAAACCACGGGTTCCAATTTCTGCCAAGCTTATTGCAGACTTGATTCAAGCAGCCGGAGCGAATCGAATCATGACCATGGATTTTCATGCAGACCAAATACAAGGATTTTTCAATATTCCAGTAGATCACTTGAAAAGTGAAGCCATTTTTATTCCATTCTTGAAGAAGAGAAATTTAGACAATGTTATTTTCGCTTCTCCAGACGTAGGTGGTGTAAAACGAGCAAGAAATTTTGCCAAGTTCTTCGAAAAAGATTTAGTGATTTGTGACAAAGAGCGACGAATTGCGAATGAAGTTGCTAATATCACCGTAATTGGTGAGGTAACTGGTAAAGATGTGATTCTTGTCGATGATATTTGTGATACGGCTGGGACTCTGTGTAAAGCAGCAGATGCCCTTATCGAGAAAGGTGCAAAATCGGTAACAGCACTATGTACGCATCCTGTGTTATCCGGAAAGGCCTACGAAAATATTCAACATTCGAAATTGAAAGAATTGATTGTAACCGATACGATTCCATTGAAAAAATCAATCAAAAAAATCACCGTGCTTTCCTGCTCAAAACTTTTTGCTAGAGCGATACGGAATACGCATGAGTACAAATCAATTGCAGCATTATTTGTGGATTAAGAACAATTAAAAAAAGATAGCCACCAATATTATTTTTTTCAATAACTAATTGCTTAGAATTCAAAAAAATAAGTCTATCTTTGCAGTCCATTTTGAAAAAGCCGGAAATTGGCGGAAGAATTAATAGTATGGAAACATTAAAAGTAGAAGGAACAATACGAGCAGATCTTGGATCCAAGTCTGCAAAAAACGCTAGAAAAGAAGGTCAAGTACCTTGTGTATTATATGGACAAGGAGATGCAGTACACTTCGCTGTTCAACCAAAAGCAGTAAAAGGTTTAGTATACACTCCTGATTTTAAAGTTGCTGAACTAGAATTAGGCGGAACATCTTACAGAGCAATCTTGAAAGATATCCAATTCCACCCAGTAAGTGATGACATTCTACACATTGATTTCCTTAAATTAACAGATGGTGTTCCTGTAAAAGTGAATATTCCGTTGAGAACAAAAGGTGAATCAGAAGGTGTTAAACTTGGTGGTAAATTAATCCAACAAGTAAGAACGATCTTGGTAAAAACAAAACCAGAAGATTTAGTAGCTGAATTATTCGTAGATATTTCAGATTTAGATCTTGGACAGGCTGCTCGAGTAAAAGATGTAGAAGTATCCGATAAAATGGAAGTAATGAACCCTCCGGCAACACCTGTAGTTGCCATAGAAATTCCAAGAGCTCTTAGATCAGCAGCAGCAGCAGCGGCAAAAGAAGCTAAGTAATTACTTCTTGTAAAAAATATAAAAGCTCTTCAACTGTATTGTTGAAGGGCTTTTTTTATCTTCATAACCAAATAATTACGGTCTTATGAAAATAGCCTGGATTCAATATGATATCGCTTGGGAAAATCAAGAGAAAAATCTTCTCTTCCTAGAAGATCTATTAGTTCAATCCTCGGAGGACTTCGATCTACTCGTTCTACCAGAAATGTTCGATACCGGATTTAGCATGAATCCCAGCGCTATTCCCAATAGAGATCAACATCGCTCGATACAATGGCTTCAAAAAATAGCGAAACAATATGATACAGCCGTTATAGCCAGTATGGCTTTTCAAGAAAACAATGCATATTACAACCGGTTAGTATTTACAGAAGGCGAAGAAATTGCGGAGTACAATAAAAATCATCTGTTCAAACTTTCGGGAGAACATGAAAAATATCAAGAAGGGGATTTCATATTAGACCTTCACTGGAAAGATTTCAAAATTAGACCACTGATCTGCTACGATCTTCGCTTCCCTGAAATATCCAGAAACACGGAAGCATACGACCTATTAATTTACGTTGCCAGCTGGCCAGAAAAACGAGTGGACCACTGGTCTTCACTACTGAAGGCTCGAGCCATAGAAAACCAATGTTATACTCTTGGTGTCAATCGCATCGGTGTAGACGGAAATCGATTGGCATATAATGGCATGTCCTGCTTATATGCATATGATGGCCAAGAAATTAAATCAGCCGAATCCCAATCAGGCATCTTTTTCGCGGAGATCAATAAAGAAGATCTGATGCATTATCGAGAAAAACTCCCCTTCCTTCAGGATTGTAAATTAGATGGGGAAATATAATATCAACAGCTAATTCGGCATTATTCTTGTACAATAAGGATTAAGGAGATAGTAAAGAGTACTATGATGTGCAAAAAAAAATGGTTTCACCGGCAAGTAAAACCATTTCTCTAAACGTGCAAATTAAACAAGCTTTTTAACTAATCTCTAAACGAAAGTTATTATAACTTATATAACTAAGAACGATATGTCTTCAAAAACGCTGCTTTACCTCCTATTTTCTTTTAGTTTATTACTGAGTTCATGTGCGAGTCATTCCAAAAAGTACAGCAGTAAAAAGCAGCATACGAGTCGCGCCATAACCAAATCCAAGAAGCGTTCTTCTTCCCGTAGTACCAAGCCGAGTCCTACTCGTAAAGAGTATACTCAACGTACAGCCGTAGCCAACTTTGCTACGGTATTCAAAGGAACTCCCTATCTATATGGTGGTAAAACACCCAAGGCTTTTGATTGCTCAGGTTTTGTAACCCATGTATATAATCAACAAGGCATACAGCTATCCGGAAACTCAACCAGTCTTTCAAAATTAGGTGAGCCCGTGTCCTTAAAACGAGCAAAGAAAGGTGATCTCATTTTCTTTGGTAAGAATGGGCGTGTCAGTCATGTGGCTATTATCTCCCAAAATAAATCTGGTGTCTTGGAGGTCATTCATGCCACTTCTAGTCGTGGTGTGGTAAAAGAAAATATAGCGGGCTCCTCGTACTGGACACCCAAAATACTATTTGTTCGAGATGTTATAGGATCAGAAGTCTTAGCCGATTAGTACTAGCGTCAAGCAATATTAAAAATCACTCTGGAAGTGAAACTGTATTTCTGGATGATTTTCTTGTACCGTTTTCAACCCCCACGCAGATTCTGCCATATATACGTACTGACCATCTTTATCCTTAGCGATATCCTTTGCTCTCCGCTTCAAGAAAGCCTTCAAATCCGCTTCATTTTCCCAGCTAATCCAACAAGCTTTATACATATTTAATGGCTCATAGGAACATTTAGCACCGTATTCTCCCGACAGCCGATATTGAATGACTTCAAATTGTAAGGCACCGACCGTACCGATAATCTTTCTTCCCGTTTCTTGCTTCGTAAATAATTGCGCCACACCTTCATCCATCAATTGATCCAATCCTTTCGCCAACTGCTTAGACTTCATCGGATCCGCATTATCTACATATCGAAACTGCTCTGGAGAAAAACTTGGAATACCCTTGAAATGTAGAATTTCTCCCTCCGTCAGCGTATCACCAATTTTAAAATTACCCGAATCATACAAACCCACAATATCGCCTGGATAAGCTTCATCGATGACGGATTTCTTACTAGCCATAAAGGCCGTAGGGTTCGGAAACTTCATCTTTTTAGCCTGACGAATGTGTAGATAATTCGTATTTCGTTTAAAAATGCCCGAACAAATACGTAGAAACGCGATTCGATCCCGGTGTTTTGGATCCATATTGGCATGTATCTTAAATACAAAGCCGGTAAATTTTGGTTCCGTCGGCTCGATCATCCGCTCCTCGGTCTCTCTAGACAAGGGACTCGGTGCTATTTCCACAAAACAGTCCAACATTTCTTTTACCCCGAAATTATTGACAGCACTACCAAAAAATACGGGACTCATATCTCCACTTTGGTATTTCTCAACATCCAATTCCGGATATACTTCATGTAAAATCTCCACTTCTTCTCGCAACTCTGCAGCCGCGGCCTCTCCTACCAGTTCTTCAAGAATCGGATCCTCTAGATCTTCGATGACGGTGACTTCATCCTGACTCTGCTTACTATGAGCACGGAAAAGATTCAGTTTTTTCTCATATAAATTATAGACGCCTTGAAACCGCTGTCCCATACCTATCGGCCAACTCAAAGGAACTACCTTCAATTTGAGCTTTTCTTCCACTTCATCCAATAGATCAAAAGCATCTTTTCCCTCCCGATCCAATTTATTGATAAAAACGATCATCGGAGCCTTGCGCATGGAGCAGACTTCTACGAGTTTTTCCGTCTGCATCTCCACCCCTTTTGCAACATCGATTACTACAATCGCACTATCTACTGCCGTAAGCGTACGATAGGTATCTTCGGCAAAATCCTTGTGACCCGGCGTATCTAATATATTTATTTGCTTATCTCGATATTCAAATGCCATGACGGAAGTAGCCACAGAAATACCCCGCTGTTTCTCAATCTCCATAAAATCAGAGGTCGCATGCTTTTTGATTTTATTCGATTTTACAGCACCAGCTTCCTGAATCGCACCACCAAACAAGAGTAATTTCTCCGTCAATGTGGTTTTACCCGCATCCGGGTGGGAAACAATTCCAAAGGTTTTTCGCTTATTGATTTCTTCCTGAAGGCTCGCCATAATCTAATTATCTAAAGAGGCGCAAAGATAATCTTTTTCAGGTTTTGTCCGATCAATATGATATGAACGAAGAGGATTTCTTGTATTTGGGCGTCCGGGCGTTACGTTTCGGAGCTCGTTATGCACTCGGCTTTTATTAGCAATACTAGATCGCATTGCTATTAAAATCTAGCCTTCTTCGGCGGCTACTCCTGCACATCACTGACGCTATCATACCGAGCAATGCTGCATGAAGCAACCATGGCCTTCATATGGACATCACCATATTAAAGCAACCAATTGTATTCCTTTTATAGTCTTATTCTTCTTCCATGGAATCTTCGCCAGCCTCCATGCTATCTACTTCGACTACCGGAGCGGGATAGTAATCCTTCGTATTGCTATTAATCACATCTCGGAGGCTTGCTAAATTGGTATCTTCTTGTTTTTTCATACCGCCTTTCATCAGTGCAACCATTGATTTTGCAATCATTCCATTTCCCTTTGCCGTAGTACGAGACGTAAGTGTTGTTTTACCATCCTTTTCGTCAAACAACATGACATAATCCATGTCCATAAAGTCCATGTGGAATTTCATACCCAATTCTTCGTAATCTGTGACGGAGGTCACGGTCTCCTCGATAACAGCTTCTTGTCCATTATTATCAAAATAAACATTAGAAACAGCGCCTACCGTATTCTCTGTACCACTGACCAACTCCGTTTTCAGAAAACCATCAAGCCACTTGGGCATATTAGCTGGATCGCTCATCACGGCCCAAGCCTCTTTAGCTGACTTATCTACCTGGACTGTAGAATCATAGGATACACTTGGAACGATAAATCCAACCGCAAAAAATAGTACTACAAGTACTAATATTAAATAGAGTAAATACTTTAAAAATTTCATCTTCTTGTTAATTAGTTCCTTATAAATGTACTATAATAAACCTAAAAACTGAAAGAAGCTATAAGCAATTTCCTTCAGATCGTTTCTACAATTCGATCCATTTCTATTCTGGACTTCGCTCGTTTATGCACTTGATTGAAGTCTTCTTCATCTCGATAGCCTATCGCAACGGCTACCGTAGTACTATGATTTTCTAAGCCCAAAATCCGATCATATTCCGCTGGAACGATTCCCTCCATGGGTGTCGAGTCAATCTTCATAGAAGCACAAGCACTTAAAAATACCCCAAGCGCTAGATACAGTTGTCGGCCAAACCAAGCTTTAATTTGTTCTTCTGATTGAATCTTAATAAACTCCTGGTAATAATCAATCGCGCCCTGAGGCAATGCCTCTTCTATTTGAGCTTCAAAAAAAGAAATGGAATCTACTCGAGCAAAAACAACCAGCGTATCGCAATCCAATACTTTCTTCGTATTTAACCATGAAACGTTCGATAAAGTACGTTTCGTTTCTTCGTCCGATACGAATATAAATTTCCAAGGTTGACTGTTGATAGACGAGGGACTCAAACGAACAATTTCTTTCAATTGTTCTAAAATTTTAGAATCTATGTTTTTAGAAGCATCGTATTTTTTGGTGGTGTATCGCTGTTGCATCGAATCAATGAATGCCATAATTAAAACTATCTGATTTATACTATAAAAAATATAGTTTCAAAGATATCATTGTTCATCACAAAGTACAATAACGGTCAAAAAGGATAGTATCTACCTTAATTGATAAAGATCAACTTCCACCCTCTATTCATTGATTGGAGGACCCCTCAAAATATCTCGCGCTATTTCTCCAGGAAATATTACATGAATGGGTAATTGAAGATTTAATCGTTTAATTTCTTTACGTACAGCAGCCGTAATCATCTCCTTTGAATATCGGCTTGAAAAATGATTCAAAATTAATACCTGCACATCAATTTCCTTGACCATTTCCATGACCTGCTTTAAGGTGGAATGACGATTTCCCTTGGCAATGACCTGTTTACCATTTTCTTGGTCCAAGAAAGTCGATTCATGGATTAGAATTTGGCTCCGATCCCATTTAGAGTAATCATCCACAGGGGTATCACCTGAAAAACATATGATTTTGTTTCTGATGGTTTCCGAAATGGATTCTGCTCCTTGCTTCAGAACAATCTCTTTAATTTCAGCTCCCGATAAATGTTGAAAGCTACTTTTTAACTTCTGCTTAGTCTCAAATAATTGATAACTTAAACTTTTATGTATTCCAATCGGCACATCGATATGTTCATTTCGTATCGCCAATATCTCATATCCTTTCTTGATTGGAATACATTGACCATCTACTATCCCCTCCCAAACAGAAGCATCTACATGTGGGTCAAAGTGCTTGAGAAAATCGCGCATAGCAGGAAAGGAACCTGAATCTTTCGGATAATAAATATGTGGAAATTCGTTTCGTGCATTTAATTGTACAAACTGAGGCAAACCATTTAAATGGTCGCGATCGGGATGCGTAATAAATACATGCTTGATTTTTCTAGACTTCGACAATAGTCCTGCCGAAATACCATCCCCAGCATCTACTAAAAGATTCAATTCTTCAATATTGATCCAAGTGGAAAAGAGCGCTGTTGAATAAGCGTTTATGGTGTATTTCATCGTGTCCTTTAGTTATGTTACCTCAAAGCTAGATAATAACTGCCAAAACATGGTGAACAACTCAATCAGATTGTACGACGATTCTTTTCGTGATGGAACGGTTAGTTATAATATCATGCAGATTCAAAAAGTATATCCCTGATAGTAGTCCTTCCACTTCAAGGGTAGTCGATGCTTGTAGTCCTTTCTGTTGATAATGAATCGTTCCGAATACATCTGTTAAGCGAATTGAATAGTTCTTTAATTCCGTAGTAATTTGAAGCTCTTTTTGAACCGGATTGGGAAGAATAGAAATGTCATGTTGCAAGCTGTATTGATCTGTATTGGTACTCATGCAAGGAGCACAATGGCTTCCTCCGCAATCAATACCCTCTTCATCGCCATTCTGAATGTAATCTCTGCATGACCAAGTCGTTCTTATTTGGGTGGCTTCGGCCTCTAAATCTTCCTTGACGGCTAATTGATCCGCATCTAATCCAATAGGAATCAAATTCGTTGTCTCCAAGGAATCCATCAATAAATCATAAAACTCTTGAGACCCATCCTCTGAAAATTCAATCAATTTATACTGTTCTCCACGAATCGTGAAGCCGGATTGACCATTCTCATCAAATTCCGAATAATTGTAATCTCGAGTAGCTCCAGACGAAGAATCATCGAGTAGATGTTTAAAACTCAAACTATGATACACGCCTCCTGGCAATTCAGCTCCGACCATCTCTAGGAGCGTTGCATAAATATCCGTGATATGAATAAGAGCCGATTCTCTTTCTCCGGATCTGGAAACCCCGGCTCCAGATACAATCATGGGTACACGTATTCCTCCTTGATATAAAGTAGCCTTACCATGTCCATCGGGATAATCTTGTAAGACGGTATTCGGAGAACCATTATCTCCAATAAATATAATCAGCGTATTTTCTAGTTCTTCTTCTGACAAACTATTAAGTAGACGACCTATTTCATGATCCATCGCTTCGATGGATGCCACATATTTTTGTCGATTGTTATTGACATTATTAATCGTATACAAGCTGTCGGGTGGTATATGAAATGGAGCATGTGGAGCGACGTGAGCTAGCCATAAAAACCATGGCTGGTCTTGTTCATTCACCCATTCTATGGCAGCATCCGTAAAAGCAGTAGTCACATAACTATTTTCGATTTCTGTTTCTCCATCTTCAGTCCGCATCCAAGTATAATAATCTTCTACAGAGGATGACAATACACCCATATAATGATCCACCCCATGTTCCATCGGATGTAGAGGGTCTGCTGGTTGCGAGATGTGCCATTTGCCGATTACGGCATCAGCATATGCTCCATTGGTTTGATTTTCTATGGCCTTGAAGATAGATATATGATCGGTACTCAAATGACCAGGTGTTCCCAAAACACCTGTCTTAATCCCAAATTTACCACTCATGATCGTCGATCTGGAAGGCGTGCATTTCGGTGTTGAAAATACATTTTCGAATAGAATGCCCTCTTCTGCCAAGGCATCTAAAAATGGTGTTGTTGGTAATAAATCCGGTTCATGATATCCATTTGAATAATCAACACCTAAATCATCGGCAATAATGAATAATATATTGGGGGATTGCCCATAGATTCTTGTACAAAAGCTTAAGAAAAGAACTATGCTGATCGCCCAAGATGTGTATTTGTTATTTGTCATTCCTAGCGTTCATGTTTAAAAATGGATGGTTTGATGTTGATGATCAAGAAGGTACGAACGAACAGCGTTCTTTCTTCGTATGATGATTCTATTTTCAAATCTTCGATCAAAGGAAATAAAACAATCATTTTGTATCAACATATTTTGATCTTCCAAGACTTCCACATGAGCGATCATCTTCACTATAAAAGTATTTCGATTACTCTTCGAACTGACTAATTCAAATTCAATATTCTCCTGATCTAAGGTGAATTTTTGATGTGCATTGATGTATTGTGAGATACAATAAGCCCGTGCACTTTTATAATTGGGACATGCATCTGTTAGATCAAAATGATTCAAAACATCGCTTTCTATTTGAAATTCTAATAGAATGTGCTCTGATTCAATCTGATAAGAAAAAGTAGCCACATGTCCTCCGTGGAATACCGTATTATGATAATGAGAAAACATCATCAAGCATGAAATGATAATAGCTTTTATCATTGAATCATGATTTTTTTCGTGACTTGCGTATCTCCCCAGCTTACTTGTATATAATAACTACCCAATGGAAAAGAAGAGACATCGATGAACTCCACATACTTTTCACTGAGGAAGTGCATCTTGCCTTGTGCATCATACAAAGAAACGCGTATAGGATCTATTGATTGTTTAACTGCTTCCAATCCAGCTATATGAACCTCCGAGCTTGCTGGATTAGGACTAATGCTTAAGTTTATCTCCTTCATTGCCTCCCATATTCCTACGATTTCCTCCGTACAATCCATCTCCGCTTCAGAATCTGGGCAATTCGGTCCGATTCTAAATGTATTATCTATTACCGTACCATAAAAACAACGTGGAATGTATGGCCAATTGTCTGTCATAACATAATAGTAACTGCCTTCAGGAAAATCGGGTGTGACACCAAAGCGTCCATTGCATGCATCCAATGGTCCATTTGATTGTGTAAATTCATAATCCTCAACGTACAATCCATCATAGGGTCCATCTGGAGCGGTAATGCCATCTCCTGGACGATTACCTGATTTGAGGGAATAACCTGAACTGAAGGCTTCAATTCCGCTATTGGGATTAGTGGCATCCTCATAGGCATATTTATAGTAAATAGGAAAACCATCCGCCGCATAGCCAACGATTGGAGAATGTTCCGAACCATCTATTCCTAATGAATCCAAAAAGTAGCTATAAGGAATTCCATGATAGTGGTATTGTCCACCGCTATTAGAATGCGAATTATTAAAATCCATATTAAACAGCACTAGTGCTTCCACATTCCAATCTCTATTTTCTTCCTGTGTATTCGGATTGACAAACCATCGAGCACCGTAAGGTGCCATTCGAATACCATTCGTTCCGACACCAAATTCAATATACGGCGAACATCCTCCCATAAAATCACCTCCATCATAAATGGATGTATAGCTGTCCGCTTTTTGCGGAAAGGCACACATATGAAAGGTCAATTCTTGCGCATCAACTGGATTATTACTTGGCCAGGTACCATAAGAATGATTGGGTAAATTATTGGTATAAATGGTTTGGACCTTCGCATCAGCTTCAATGCATACAGCATTGGTTGAATCATTAGCAAAAACAACCGCTTCGTCACATTGTGCAGATATTTGATACGAAGCAAGGACGAACAAAAAGAGTAAGGTTTTCTTCATACAAAAGAATTCTTTGAATATTCACATCATTAGACTCGAAAATAGTCATAAGGTTTAAAGCCTAGGCATTCATATGAAGGTTTTTGTCTTGTGGGAAGGCCAAAAGTTTCATTTTCCTAATTATTGTTCCTCTGTTGATATCTGTAAAACATACTATTAACCCCTTTATTCTTCTACACAAATCCCTCAGCTATCAATTACTAGGATCGTTTGAATTATGTGTAGTCAACTAGTTATGAATGGTTTCATTAATTCGGTTGAATCTCAAAGCTCATAGAATCCTATAAACTTTGATTATTCTGCGATAGGGATACGAGGTGATTCTTCGCAGAAGAATGCCCGAAGGGCGGAGCGGTTAGTGAACCACCGGCATAGCCCGACCCGAAACAGCGTGGAGGGAATCGCCCCAAATAAAAAAGGGGTGATATATCATGTATCAACCCCTTCTTAAGCTTTATAAATCTATTTCTACAGATCAAACTTGATTCCTTGAGCTAAAGGAACATTCTCACTATAGTTGATAGTATTTGTCTGTCTTCTCATATAGGCTTTCCAAGCATCGGAACCAGATTCACGACCTCCTCCGGTCTCTTTTTCTCCTCCAAATGCTCCTCCGATTTCCGCACCTGAAGTTCCGATATTTACATTGGCAATACCACAATCTGATCCAGCAGCAGAAAGGAATTTCTCAGCCTCTCGCAAGCTATCTGTCATTATCGCTGATGATAATCCTTGTGGAACGCCATTCTGTAAAGCGATCGCTTCCTCCAAATCATCATATTTCATGATATATAATATTGGCGCAAAGGTTTCGTGCTGAACGATCTTCATATCATTTGACGCTTCGGCAATGCAAGGTTTAACATAACATCCGCTTTCGTAACCCGATCCTTCCAGAACACCACCTTCTACGATGAAATTAGCGCCCTCACTCTTCGCAGCATCGATCGCCTTCAAGTACATATCTACCGCATCTTTATCAATGAGTGGTCCCATATGATTTTCACTATCCAAAGGATCTCCAATCTTGATTTGAGCATATGCCTTCGTCAATACTTCTTTCACTTGGTCGTAAATACTCGAATGAACGATCAATCGACGTGTTGTCGTACATCGTTGTCCGGCTGTACCCACCGCACCAAATACCGCACCCGTCAAAACGATTTTCATATCCGCGTTTGGTGTAATTATGATCGCGTTATTTCCTCCTAGCTCTAATAATGATTTACCCAATCTAGAAGCCACTTCTGCTGCCACGATTTTACCCATTCTCGTACTTCCTGTAGCTGAAATCAATGGCAATCGAGTGTCTTTTGACATATACTCTCCCACCTTGTAATCACCATTTACCAAACAAGAAACGCCTTCAGGTACAGTGTTTTTCTTTAGTATATCTTGGAATATTTGCTGACAAGCCACACCACACATTGGTGCTTTCTCACTTGGTTTCCAAATACAAACATCTCCACATATCAATGCAATCATCGAGTTCCAAGACCAAACTGCCACCGGGAAATTAAAAGCGGAAATAATTCCAACGATTCCCATTGGATGCCATTGTTCGTACATACGGTGTGATGCTCTCTCAGAGTGCATCGACAATCCATACAATTGTCGAGATAATCCAACAGCAAAATCACAGATATCAATCATTTCCTGAACTTCACCCCACCCTTCTTGAAGGCTCTTACCCATCTCATAGGATACTAATCGACCCAAAGCATCTTTTTTCTCGCGAAGTGCTTCACCGTATTGACGTACGATTTCTCCACGCTGAGGTGCTGGCATGGATCTCCATGTTTTGAAAGCCTCTTGAGCTTTTTCCACAACTGATTCGTATTCTTCTTGGGTTGTCGTACTTACCTTTCCGATAAGACTTCCATCTACGGGGCTGTATGAGCTGATATAATTTCCAGAATTGGATGAATGTATACCTGTCCAAGTACCATCATTTTCACCACTAAGATTTAGTTCCTTAAGGAAGCTTGTATTGTTCGCCATTGTTAATGTTTAAAATTTTGCGCAAAAGTAAGTGATAAGCTAAAGATATAAAGACATAATTCATGGCTAATTTCGAGAAAAATCAAAATTGTCCCGAACTTACATCGAACATAATTAGCATCTAGTCGACCAAATATTCTTTGTTAACTTAAATTTTATTCGAATTGTTTATTTTCGACGCAAAATCAATCAAAATGACCAAATATCTCATTCTATTCTTCAGTATAATGATCACTCCTCTATGGAGTCAAGCCGATACCGAATGGTTACGTTATTCAGCGATATCACCGGATGGACAGCATATTGCCTTTAGTTACAAGGGGGATATCTATACGGTCCCAAGTCAAGGAGGTGTCGCCACGGCCATTAGTTATCATGCCGAGCATGATTATATGCCGGTGTGGAGTCACGATAATAAACAGATCGCCTTTGCCTCTAATCGACATGGCAATATGGATGTATTTGTAGTATCGAGTAAAGGTGGTGAGGCTAAACGACTTAGTTTTCATACGGCTAATCAATACCCGAATTGTTTTAGTCGAGATAATCAATCGGTTATTTTCACGGGACTGATGATTGATGATGCCAATCATCGACAATATCCTCACCGATCTCAACATGAAGTATACACTGTTTCTGTGGATGGTGGTCGAGTGCAACAGTTGTGGACGATTCCAGGTGATGATATCAAAATTAGTAAAGATGGAAATCATTATATCTATCATGATAAGCCGGGTGGTGAAAATGAATTCCGAAAACATCATACCTCTTCGGTAGCCAGAGATTTATGGCATTATAATAAAAGCAATAATACACACGAGAAATTAACCAATTTCAACGGAGAAGATAGAAACCCGGTGTTCAGTCCTGATGAAAAACACCTCTACTATTTATCTGAAAAAAGTGGTTCTTTCAACGTACACAAGCGTATGCTGGATGCGGGTGTAGGCAGTGAACAAATAACGACTTTTGATAAGCATCCTGTACGATTTTTAAGCATATCAGATGATGGAACCCTTTGTTTTGGTTACCACGGGGCTATCTATACCATGAAAGAAAATGAATCTCCTCAAAAGCTGTCGATTCTGATCAACACTGGCTTAAAAAATAACAATACAGAAATCGTGCGAGTTGGTGGCAATGCGGAAGAGTTTGATATCTCACCAGATGGTAAAGAAGTTGTTTATACAGTTCGAGGTGAAGTATTTGTTTCAGGTGTGGAAAATGGCATGACCAAACGAATCACTCATACTCCAGAGCAGGAAGCATTTGTCAGTTTTTCAGCTGATGGAAAATCCATTTTATATGCCAGTGAGCGTCATTCTCGATGGAGTATTTATGCAACCAAACGAAAAAGAGAAGAAGAACCTTATTTTTTCGCTTCAACCATTTTAGAAGAAGAAATGATTCTGGGAGGAGACGGTGAATATTATCAGCCTGCTTACTCACCGGATGGTAAGGAAATCGCTTATATCAAAAATCGACGCCAACTTGAAGTCTATAATATAGCCACAAAATCGACGCGTATTTTATTAACGCCAGAAGATCTCTTCTATATGGGAGATGGCGATCAATACTTTGAATGGAGTCCTGATAGCAAATGGATACTGGCTGAGTGGTCTCCTGTCCTACACAATGGTGAAATTTTATTATTAGCAGCCGATGGTAGCAAGCGCTTAAATCTCACCGAAAGCGGATATTATGATGCACGGCCGATCTGGGCAAATGAGGGAAAACAAATGCTTTGGTTCTCTGATCGAGATGGTTTACGTTCTTATGCGAAGAGCGGAATGACCGAACGAGATGTCTACAGCTTGTTCTTTACTCAAGAAGGATATGACATCTTCAATATGTCCGAAGAAGATTATAAACTTTGGAAAGAATTGGAAAAGAAGCGTAAAAAAGAAGAAGACGAAAAGAAGAAAAAAGAAGCGGAAAACGACAAAAAGAAAAAGAAGAAAAAAGAAGACAAAGAGGCTGACAAGAAAGAGGAAGTAAAGGCCTTAGAATTTGATTTTGATGGATTGGAAGATCGAAAAAAACGATTAACCATTCACTCTTCCAAATTGAATGACGCTGTACTTTCAAATGATGGAGAGCATCTATATTATCTAACACGATTTGAAAAAGGTGTCAATCTTTGGAGTACCAATCTACGGACTAAAGAAACCAAGATGGTTTTGAATCTAGGCGCTCGTTTTGCTTCTTTAAAGTGGAATAAAAAGGAAGACAAGTTATTCCTTTTATCGAATGGTAGCATTTCTAAAATTGATCCTAAATCGATGAAAAAGGAAGCCATCAAAATGAATGGTGAACTGAGTATTGATTTAGCGGCTGAGCGTGCGCATGTGTTTGATCATGTATGGAATCGAACCGGAGAAATGTTCTATACACCAGATATGCATGGCGTCGATTGGAAGGAAATGCGCATGGAATACGAACCAAAACTGGCCTCCATCTCTAATGATTTCGAACTGACGGAGATCTTATCCGAAATGATCGGAGAATTGAATGTATCGCATGCCGGTGCTCGATACAGGCACTCCGTAAAAAATGCGGATCGAACCGCTTCGCTTGGTATCTTCCCTGATTACAGCTATACTGGTGATGGAATCAGAATTGCTGAAGTTATGAAAGGCGGGCCTCTCGATAAAAAAGCACTGGGCATACAAGCTGGTATGATTATCGAAGAAATTGATGGTACCGCATTGACCCCAGACGTGAATTACTTCCGACTATTAAATCGGAAAGCTGGTCAATTTACTTCTATTAAAATAAAGGATCAGGCAGGAAATACTAGTTACAAAACTGTCAAACCAATTGATGCTCGGGCAGAGTATATGTTATTATATAAGCGATGGGTTAAGAAAAATCAAGAAGAGGTTGAACGTCTTAGTAATGGCACCTTGGCTTATGTTCATGTTCCGGGAATGTCAGATGGACCGTATCGAACTGTATTTGAAGATGTCATGGGCAAATATATAGATGCTAAGGCCTTGATCCTTGACACGCGATTTAATGGTGGCGGTGACTTAGTCTCTGATTTATCCATGTTTTTGACTGGTGAGAAATATTTGGACTACGCTATCGAAAGTCGATCGGTGGGCTATGAACCAACTTTTAGATGGACGAAACCCTCTATAGCCATGGTCAATGAAAACAACTATAGCGACGGTCATTGTTTTGCCTTTGCCTACAAGGAGTTAAATATTGGTAAAATGCTTGGTATGCCCGTACCTGGAACCTGTAGTTTTGCGGGTTGGGAAATGCAACAGAACGGAACGATTGTTTACGGTGCGGTGCCAGTCAGTGCTCGTGACATGGATGGGAAATGGATGGAAAATTATCAAACAGAACCGGATATTCTAATTAAAAATGATCCAAATATTATAGTCAACGGAAAAGATCAACAATTGGAAAGGGCTATTGAAGAATTAATGAAACTCTAGTTTTAAAAGCTATAGCTGGCTCCAAATCTTCTGGGGTCAGCCGCCGCTATCAAACGACCATCCTTCTTTTTCAAAATGCTATGTACACCTCCGAAAAACAAGGATTTCTCAGTCCATTCTTTGATTTGAAGATGACTCGGAAATGCTTTTAGTGACGCTATCGATTCCGTATGTAAAACATCATCCAAGACAAATGTTCTAGCTCGATTGGTTGCCTCTTGCATGGAATAGCCTTCTTGTATGTATTGGATCACCTGTGCGATCATATATGGAATTCTTCCAGCGCCACCTGAACCTCCTAGATACTCTAATTCATTCGCGTCATTTAAGTATAATGTTGGCGTCATCATCGAATTCAAGCGCACGTTTTCTTGCCAAGAATGAAATCCATTTGGTAATAAAAAGGATTCGCCCAACATATTATTCATCTGCATATCCGTGCCAGGAATGAAGTATCCACTCCCCTCTCCTAAGGAACAGGTAAATGCAATAGCATTTCCCCATTGATCCCATACATTAAAATGGGAGGTACCTTTGGAAGATATGGAAGATCCTTGTGATTGGTATTCTAAAGCAGGTAATTCTAGATTCATTCCGGCTTGAATAGATCCAATCGAGGTGTATTTTTCGCGTGTTTCATATATGGCTTTGGACCAATTTTGATCCTGCGCGTAACGATTCAAACACAAGGTCATCAGTGCCCCTCCTAAGCTAGGACCATTCGGCAAGCAGATGGTTTTATTTTGATATTTATACAATAGGGGCTTACGCCAAAAGGCTTGGTAATTTTCGAAATCAGCACGTTCCAGAAACCCTCCGTTTTCTTGGCATTCTTGGGCGATCAATTGACCAATTTCTCCCTCATAAAAGCCCTTATCTTCTTCCCGCTCCAAAAAATCCAAAAAGCTATGAAGATTGGGCATTTTCAAAAGTTCGTTTTCCAATAGACGTCTGCCGTCTTTGAAAAAAACATCGCGCATGGAGGGATCAACGGCTAATATCGGTTCTAAGAGTCCCATATCGATATATTGGAAGGTATCAACCGCTACACCCTCTTTAGCAAATTGCTTTACTGGAGCTAACAAGTCCTTTATCGGCATGGATGCGTATTGGTTGTATAGTGCAAATATTCCTTTTATTAGACCCGGCACTGCCATAGAAGCTCTTCCAACATGAAAAATCTCTTGTTCATTTCCAAAATCCACCTCAATTGGATAAAAATCGCATTGTTCTATATTTCCCTTTTTACGTGGCGTTTGGCTGAAAAAATCAAGCATTTGAGGCCCCTGTTGTGGGGAATACAGCATGGCAAACCCCGCTGCTCCGGCCGAGGACATGCAAGGTTCCGCAATGAACATGGTACATGCCGCAGCTATAGCTGCATCAAATGCATTCCCTCCATTTTCCAAAATAATTTGAGCCGTCTCTAATGTTTTTTTATGCCCAGCAGATATCGATTGCATCAAAAAAGTGATTTTTCTTGTCACAAATGTATTGATCTATGGATTTATAGAAGAACCAAGTTGATAATTAATACCAAAAACCTTATCGTGAGAAAGATATCCATTGTACCGCTATGGATGCATGTATACTCCTGTATATGTATCATACTCAGTTTCCAATCTTTATCTGCACAATCCTATATCTATCAAAATTTTACTGTTGAAGATGGTCTTTCTTCTTCGATAGTCTTTGATATCTATCAGGATATTGATGGTAAAATGTGGTTTGCCACACAAAATGGTATCAGCAGCTATGACGGCTTTGAATTTGACAATTTCTCGCAGAATGACACCCTGAACAATTCCATCATTTTGGATTTCTTTCCGCAAAAAGACGGAACATTATGGTTTTGGCTCATGAACAAGCGAAAAATTGTATTTTATGAGCCTGTTGAAAAACGCTTCACCGAATATCCTTTCAATGATATACTGCATGAAGCACTCGGTGAGTCAAATGTGATTGAAAGCATCTATGTGGAGGACAATAAAACACTTCGAATCGGAGCAACACATATAAATAGTGAAATCATTATTGATGCTCAGGGGACGTTAGTTAAAACATATGATCAAAATGAACATTTTCAACCATTTACCGTAGCGGAAAAAATCCATGATAACCGGTGTCATTTCTTTTTTGTTTCGGATACCACCAATGTTAAAAGAAATCAGTCCTTTGTTTCAGGACTTAGCAACGAATTAAAAGCAATTCGTTTTCAAGAAAGCACTATTTTTATTCAGTTCGACAGTGTGCGATATACGGAAAGAATAGCCAGTGAGATTAATCAAAGAAAGATGGATGTCATTGGATTGAACAATCTAAACGATCATTATACCGTCAATACGCGCAAAAATGGAGCCTATCTATTCAATCAAAATCATATGATCATAGATTCCTTTTTACAAGGGTATTCCGTAACCAATGTGTTTATCGATCATTTTGGAGGATATTGGTTCAGCACTCTGCACAGTGGTGTTTTTCAAATTCAAAATCCTTCTATAAAATTATTAGACATACCAAATTCCGAAAGTGTAAAAGATGTTGTAGGAGGTGATTCGTCTATGTACATTCTGACTAAAAATGGAAGCGTTTATAATTATCATCAAGATAAATTAATAGCTACAGGAGAAGAATTAGGTCTTGATGGTCAAATAGTCTATCATACTGAAAGCAAACAAAAATGTACCTTCCATTCATCCGGTAAAATATATATAGGACAATCAGAGCCATTTTATACCAGCTTTGTAAGTTACCTGTCCAACGAATTTATGGACGGCCAAATCATTTCAGCCATGAATAATTTCATTAACTTGAATGAAAAACGTCAGGTCTATTCATTACCTCAACGTATCAAAGCCGTTTCAATCTTTAGGGATACCATGTACATAGGTCTCAATAACGGAATGTATATTCAATCCCATGACAGTGTAAGCAAGTTGAGTGATCATTTTTTCACATTTGATCACAGCATAACGGATATGTCCAGATTAGAGAATGATCTCTTCTGCTATTCGACGATACAGTCTGGCATTTGGATTGATCATCATGGCAAAAAATGGAATATCAAGAAAGAAGATGGATTATTTTCAAATCATATAAATACGATTTTTTTAGAAGACAAAAACACTATCTGGGTTGGATCTAATCATGGCGTCAATCGTATACAATTTCAGGAAGATGGTACGTATCAAATTATAGGTATTTCTAAAGCTGATGGTCTCAGCAGCAATCAAATTAAGAATATATTTTGTAAGGATAGCTTGGTCTGGATCAATACAAATCATGGTCTACATTTTTTGGCTCAGGATCAACTAAATCTATTCGATAATCGCCAATCCTATCTTCGATTATCAGGCATTGAATTGGGTGATCAGTGGATTTCTGAAGAAGAAGGTATTTCCATTCCATCCAAAAGTGACATTCGTTTTCATATCAGTGAAATTTATTTCGGTAAGAACCCACTTTTATTTCGATATCGATTAAAAGAACAGCATCATTCCTGGCAATATACAACAGATCGATATATTGACTATTCCAACTTGTCACCTGGATATTACACTTTAGAGATTCAATCTTGTGTACGAAAAGATCATTGTAATTCAGAAGTCTTAGCGTTTCCATTCAAGGTACCCACCGTATTTTACAAGCGTTCTTGGTTTATTGGAATCATCGGAGCTTTAATTATTCTTTTAGCTTATTTATTCTTTCGATGGAATGTATTGAAATACAATCAAGATGTCGCCCGAGAATTGATGCGTATCGCTTTGAAAAAATTAAAGCGTAAAGAAAATATGATCACCTTTAAAGAGAATGGTCGTGAAATAAAGATCAAATCAGACGACATTCTATATATTTCTGCATCGGGCAATTATCTGGACATATTTACCCGTGCGCAAAAAATCACGGTTCGTCATAAAATAGGAGAATTTATTGATAGTATGCCTGACCCTATGGAATATGTGCGTATACATAGAAGTTATATCGTTCGTATTGATCAAATCAGCACGAAAGCTAAATCCTTTGTCAAAATATCGGATATAAAATTACCCGTAAGTCGAAGTTATCAAAAAGAATTATCTAAAATTCAGTTCTAAATTGATTCATGCAATACTACCGATCGTCCCAAAAAAGATATCATTCAAAAATAGGAGATTCCATTAATCACAGCCAGCTTGTCATTCGACACATCATCAACAAATTTAGGCTTTACAAGCCTGACTTAAAATAAATTTGATCCTACGAAAATCTAGATCTTCAATATTCAAAAATCTAAAATGTAAAAAAATGAAAAAGTTAAAAACTGTACTGATTTCAGCATCATTCTGTTTTTTATTTGTGTTCGGTGCTATTCTAAGCGTGAATGCGACACAAGAAAGTCATCAAGACGATCTTCCTTGGTGGGGATGGCACAAGTATGATTGTCCCGAAGGATCTGCTGGTTACATATGTATTTATACCAACAATAATGCACCCGAATGTCCGAAAGATATCAAAACCCCTGGACCGGGTGACGTGACCAGATACTATAATTGTACCGAAAAATAATTCATTAAGATCACTCCGATTGGCAATGCCGTTTGTCGGAGTGATTTTTCCTTTACCCCCCAAGACCAATTCCGATGTATAGCAAGTTTCTGATTACTTCATGGGTGATTATTACCTATATCATTTCTACTATATCCTGCAGTCACATGGATGTTGGATATCCTCAGGATACTTGCGATCAGATGCAACATGCAGCTCTACATTATCAGTCAAAGGAAACGATCTCCCTCGATACGATCAGTTCATTTGCTAGTAAGTGTTCTGTTAAACAGATTGACCAATCCTTATGCTTTCTAAATAATCGAACTGGTGGTATTTATCAGCATGATCCGAATGTGTCTTCTATCACTTTGAAATATTCCATCAATATAAGCGATGGAGTACCGAATGACTTTTGGATTTCTAACGACCATGTATATTTATTGTACGCACAGCCTAACCAACTCATAAGAATAGACAGCGAAGGAAATCAAGAAATTATTTTCTCCCAGAATCAAGGTTTATTTTTACAGACCTTCCCTTTTATGGGTGATAAACTCCAAATAGCCCCATTTGGGAACCTAGTAAGCACCGCCTTTTCTCAACATGATGAACAGTATAATGTTAAGCCCTTTAAATTACTGAATATCAATGGCACAACAGAATACGGATTTGGCCAGCAACCAGAAATATTAAGAAAGTATCAATTTCCATTGATTGGACGACCTTCTCGAATTCATCATGATCAGCAACATATTATCGCTTATGGATTTTCTCCATCGATAGAAGTTTATCACCGAGACTCATTCTTAAATCATTATTGTGCAAAATCCATGTACCTCGATCCTGTCATTTCTGGTTTAGGCCATAATGCTTCGTTTCAAGAAAGATCGAATTATATTATCGAAAAAGGGTTTTATTTGGGTATATATTACAATGTAACCGAGGGGCGTTATTACCGCATTGTAAAACATCCTCAGCCACTCAAATCAGCAGGTCGACGACTCAACAAACGTTATGACGGCACTTGGTCTGTTATTGTATTAGATGATTCCTTCCAAACCATTGGCGAATGCATCATGCCTGCTAATCAATATGATTATTTCGCTTGTTTTACCAACGATCAAGCTGGTCTTTGGGTGGCCAACAAATCTGACTCTTTACAATTTGAAAATCTTCAATTTTATTAAATCAATGTACCGATGCACAACGTTCTTATCCTCCCGTTGATACTATGTTTCTTTATTTCTTGTTCCAGTTATTCAATCGGAAAAAAATATAATTACCAAGACGATTTTGATGCCTATTTCCAATTTACTTTCAATCATTCCATAAGCAAGATTGAAGAGGATATCTTAGTTATTATACCGATCGCATCTTGCAGTATGTGCGTCGAAAGGACCTTGGATGAACTAATAAAAAACAACTATGACGCCCGTATCATCGTCGTTGGTACGAGTCATGAAGAAAGGTATCTTAAAAAACTGGATGAGATTGAAAAGAACTACCCCTTATTGTATGATTCAGAGGCCGAACTTTTTAATTATGAAACCGATATGGGAAAACCAACATTGCTGATATTATCTAAAAATTATCAATATATCACATTAGAAGAAACTGCCTGGAAAAAGGTGTACGAATTGCTTTGACCATGCGAAATCATTTATTCTGTACATTTTTATGACCAGATATTAAATACATAGACCATCTATAAAAGCATCCTTTAGAGCATTCATAATTCACAGTAATCTTGTAGGGCAAATTATTTTTTTTAAACCCTAAATTATTCACAATTATGAAAGAAAGATGGTATTTATTATTGGCAGTTCTCCTCCTCTGTCAATGGGGGTACGCTCAAGAGCGCATCCCAAATCAACTGTTGAAACATTCCAAACAAAAAGATGGTATAAGCTTTTCGGCAGTATACAAAAATTATGAGGCCATAAAATCAGCTCCAGACAGTGTAGCTAAAAAGGATAAGAAAGTAGTAGATCGCTGGATGTTCAATCAAAAATCAAGAATGAATGTTCTTGAAGATGGTACAATAGATTTTTCGGATTATCCAAAAGCGTTTAAAGCCTTTGTAGAAAACGGACCTTACTGCAACAGTGAGGACATATCGGACTGGGAGAATATAGGTCCAAAATATGTCAAACATGCCAATGGATGGGTAAGTGCTGTACATTATAATCAAGACCCAACGAACGAATATTATTTATTGGGTGCAAGACAAGCTGGTATATTCAAATCAATCGATGGGGGTGATCATTGGTACAGCGTAACCGATGATTTACTGTATCCAGTTATTGGTATCCGACAAATCGAGGCCAATCCGGTTCCTTCTTCAGGAAACAGATTGATAGCGATTACAGGAGACGATTTCAGCGTAACACCTATCCAGAACAATCTTTTGTTAAGTTCTGATCATGGAGAAACATGGCATGTAGGATCAAATCAGTACGAGGCCTTAGATGGAACCATGAAAGACTTAAATCAAATTGAAGAGCTTAGTTTTCATTTAAGCATCAGTGACATGCTCGTCGGCATCACTTCTGACAAAATCATTATGTCCCAAGATGGTGGATATACTTGGAAACAGCTTGAGTATCCGGTTGATTATATTAGTAATAATGGAAAATTCGAAGATATTCTCATATCTGGAAACACCATTCATATTACGAATGCCATCGGAAATTTTAATACTCAATATTGGTCTGGTACTTTTGAATATTCCTCTGGTAATTGGACCATCAATTGGTCGCTGGATAGAAGTGGAGAAATTTATCAAGCTAAGAAACTCGTTTCTGATGATAACCATTATATAAAAGACGGTGCTTTATTTAACAACATCAATCAAACCAATCCAAATTGGTACCATCATAACACCGTTTGGGGATGCCCACCTTCATCAACCTCCGTTGGAAGATGGGGACTAATCCATACTCCAGGTTGGGTGACAGAAGTTAATGGAGGGATTAATAAATTAACTTGTATAAAAGTTGACCCTGCTTTGAATAATCAAGAAATAACCTCAGAACTATATAATAATATTCCCCCTTGGATATGGGGTAGTCCAGGAGAAATGGAACTTAATTTCAAATTACCAAAAGGAGTCAAATTGAAAGTATACCTTACGGACAAGACTCTATATTTTGGCAACAGTATTAATTCTTTATGTCCTTACCCTCCTTATGACAATGTGATTTTTGAGAATTTAGTCTACGAATCCGAGTGGGGAATCACAGATGATGTGAACGACCCCAATCATTATATTAATTACATAGGAAACTTTGATCCAAATAATTACAATTTAAACCCTCTCATAGCGCAAAATAAGGCGACCTTAATGACTTATTTCGTGTTAGAATTTGATCCCGCAGTATACAATGATGGTAAATTCGAGTTGAACACTTTTGACATTCGAACAGCGAATGTAAATTCCCCTTTCAATGTTGTTTTTTCCACTACGGTAGAAGATCGATTCTTCATAGCTTCTGAAGGAGAAAAAGCAAATCACATTTACCGAACACTTGATAATGGAGACAACTATCTACAGTTAAGCGGATATGTTTCCTATCCTCAAGGATTTGGTCCAAATACTAAAATGTTCCTCGCATCTCCTAGTAATCCATACACCTATTATATCGGAGCTGTTGATCACGAGCCAAGAAGAAGTATTGGAAATGCACAAGGTGTTCAGAATCTTCCGAATGCCATTAATGGACAAGCTTTTGTTGATTCGCATGACGATTTTAGATCAGGAAAAATTTATCATCGAAATGGTGAAGACTTTATTGTAACTGGTAACGATGGAGGAATTTGTAAAATTGAAAATGCTTATACCGATCAAAATCCAACGATTCAATCTATCAATGGCGATATCATGATCAATATGATTTACAACTTAGATATCGATGAAAAAACAAATGCGATTTTACTTGGTCTGCAAGATAATGGAACAAGGTATTTCATCGAAGGAAACAACGATATGGTAATGGTAAATGGTGGAGATGGCGGTGTAGCAATGATCCATCGTAAAACCGCTGGCTTGGGAAATTATGCTTGTGTTGTTGGTGATCCTCAAATATCTGGATCGGGCGCGCTAAAAGATAAAGACGTTGGAACTTGGGGAAATATTCCCATACCGGATATTGTCAATAATACTCCAGAAATCTATACCAATGAAGCCTATCTAGGAATGCGACTGGAAGAATACAAGTTGTTTCAAGACAGGTTCATCACAGGATTACATGGAGGGCATGTGATCGTCAATGAAGCCGCGGATGTAACCACACGCGTTCCAGTGGAAGGCTCCAAACAAATAGAATCCATAGCGATTTGTCAAAATAATCCAAAAACGGCCTTTGTTTCCGACGGAATACCAAGAGGATTGGGTGAAACAAAGTTATATAAAACGACTACGGATGGTTTAAGTTGGAGTCCTATTAATGCTATATTGAATATTCCGAATCATCCGAATACCCCCTTAAATTTGACCACGGATTTAGAAGGTTATTTCATCAATGCCTTAGGAGTAGATCATGATGACGCCGACCTGGTCTATATTGGTATGTCGGGAGTGGCTAAGATCAATGAAACAATCACCAATGAATATTTCAGAGTATTGAAATCTAGAGATGGTGGATTGAGTTTTGACGATTGGTCTCGAGGATTACCTGCTCTTCCAGTAAATTATCTTCTGCCTATTGAATCCGAAAATCATATCGTTTTTTGTGCAACCGATGCAGGAATCTATTACCGCATGGATGGTATGGAACGGTGGGAATGTTTCTCCAACAATTTAGCGAAAACAAGGATTACCGACCTATCGTACAATTATTGTTCTAAAGAACTTTTCGCATCTACTTATGGTAGAGGTGTTTGGAAAACAGCCGTCAATTTAGATACGTATTCGAACTATTCAGAAGAAGTAGTTGGAAACATTCTTTGGGATATGGACCGTGATGTCTACAGTAATGTTCGAGTAAAATCAGGTTCCACCTTAACCATTACTTCTACCATTCATATCGATGCTGATCGAAGATTTATCGTCGAACCTGGCGCTAAATTAATCGTCGATGGCGGTGTTCTTACCAATGATTGTGGTCAGTATTGGTTAGGTATTGAAGTTTGGGGAAATTCCAATGAAAACCAAACAGCCTTTCATCAGGGAAGATTAATTACTAGAAATGGAGCAATCATCGAATACGCAAAAGAAGCTGTTGCCACTTGGAAACGGGGAGATTGGTCCACCACGGGAGGTATGTTAACCTTGCAGAATACGACATTCTTAAATAATAGGACCTCCGTATTTTTCTATCCATACCATGCCTATAACGCATCTACTGGCAACGAAGTGATCAACATTGGTTCTATTTCCGATTGTAGATTTATTTGGAATAACGATTATATTGATGAGAGCCCCGAAGCTGGTGTTATACTTTTCAATGTCTTTGGACCTAGAGTATCTGGTTGTGACTTTATCGACAATCGAGCGACGCTTCAAGCAGGCAATGAACGCCCCAAAGGAGTATATTCTCTGGATGCGGGGTATAAAGTGGTATCGAGGGCGACTCAAGCCGTACAGGATATCCATGAAGTGTTTGGAACAACTGGTGGTTATGATGTAAATAATTTTGAGAATCTGAAGTACGGAGTTCATGCCCTAAATTCAAATAGCTCCTATGCCGTCACCTTGGATCATTGTAAATTTTTAAACAATCAACATCCCGTTCAAATTTCTGCGGTAGATAATGCTGTAATTTCTAGAAATCTCGTTGAATTTAATAGCAATCATTTTGCGGACATCCAAAGTTCTCAAGGATTTCAAATACAGGAAAGTACAGGCTTTTTCGTAGAAGGGAATACCTTCAATGCTTCAACACCGAACAACTTCACAGCCGGAGTTTCCACTTGGAATACAGGAGACGCTGAAAATGAAATTCGTAAAAATTATTATACGGGCCTTCACTTAGCCAACTATGCACAAGGGGTTAATTCAAACGCTAGCACTAACAATGTGAATAATGAAGACTTTAGCGGACTTCAATGGCTTTGCAATGAATATAGCGAGAACCGATACGATCAGGCCAGTTTTGCCATTCAAGGAATCTACGGTCAAGGTGTCAGTTTAATGCAAGGTTCACTGGAAGAACCAGCTGGAAATGTATTTACGGATCCAAATTTCGCTTTGCTTAGTGCGCAACTACTGTCAACATCTGAACATACAATGAACTATTATTTCAATTCTGATAATAACACCTTAAAACAACCGACAGTTCTTGGTTCCCCATCAATATATGACTACAACATTCAATATGTGGATATTCAAAATGAATGCCGTACTTCTTTCGATGGTTCCTTTGAAGGATTTGGTACACAGGAAATGAAAGAAAGCATGGTGTTACGAAGACTAACGGAATTAACCAGTAGCATCGAAAACTACGATGTACAAGCTTCCAATAAGTTGAAATCAGAATCAGATTTAAATACTATAAAACGAAAACAATCGACATTGGCTAATTGGCTTATTAGCCATGAATTGTCAAAAGCGGAAATCGACCTTTCGAAGGTTGAGGAATACTTGAACATTAGAAATAATTCTGTGCTGACCGCGGAGCTCGTAGACTTATATGCTCCTTATCCTGAAACCAAGGATTATTCTAATCATTTGGATCTTCTTGATGAACATGTACCAAACGAAGAAATTCTTGATATACAACAAGAATTGTCTGATTTTTCGGAATTCAAAAAATTCCAGCAAAGCATTTCATTGGAAAAAAATAAGGAACATGTACTCGATCAAAAAGCCATCGATAAATTAATGTTCATGGCAGATCAATATACTGGAAGAGCGGCCATTCAAGCTCAAAACATGTTGTGTTTTCATGCCGGCATTTGTAAGGAATGGATCATGGAGTCATTACCTACGATTTCAACGAGAAAGCAATCCGATCAAGCTGAAATCAATAATGATCAGAACCTTCTATCGGTTGTTCCAAATCCAACGAATGGGGTTTTCATGGTACATATGGATAAATCTATTGAATTCGAAACTTTACAGATTTTGAATAGTGCAGGAAGGTCTATTTCATTTGAACATGAAATAATCAATTCCAATCAGATACGTGTTCGATTGAATCAAACATACTCAGGAGTCTTATTCTTGAAAGTTGAAGATACCAATGGTAACATACGTACAACCACAGTTATCGTAGAAAAATAAATTTAATGGTATTTATTGAGAATGAAATGATTGAAGAATTGTTTCATTCTCAATTTTTATGGAGGGATTCGTTCTGATCCTTCCGAACCAAATATCGAATCAAGCCTGGAATCATGTATAAATCTGCCACTAATGCAGCCACCAAGGTCACAGCGATCAGCACGCCTATCGATCTCGAAGGTGGATGGATACTAAAAAATAACACCAAAAATCCGAAGAATAAGATAATCGAAGTCACTATAATCGCTTTTCCAGTCTGAATAAAGGTAGCATGTATAGAAGCTTCAACAGACTTTCCTTTCGTCCTTTCAAGCTTATACTTACTTAAGAAATGAATCGTATCATCTACCGCTATTCCAAAAGCAATGGCAAAGACGATAGCAATTCCTGCCTCCAACTCCACCCCTAAAAATCCAATAATAGCCGCTGATGTAAGCAATGGAAATAAATTAGGTAAAATAGAAATAATAATCAGGCGTAAATCTTTGAATAAAAGAACCATGAGTAATGAAACGATAAATATAGCCAGCCCCAATCCTTTCAACAAGGACTCACGAACATAAAATACGTTTTTATCCAACAGTAAAGCAGTTCCGGTAATTTTATAAGTCGCCAATGATAAATCTACATTATTCTGAATCCAATCTTCCATTTCTTGCACCAACTCTTGAATAACCTCAGCGCCGATATCATCTACTCGAGTACTGATTCTAGCCTTTGTACCATCTCGTGACAGTAAGAGCGAATTGGATAATTTAGGCACCGATCCAGCCATTTCGACATATTGATTGAAAGTCTCTTCATCTTTTGGAAAGGTATAGGCTTCATTTTTATTGCCTTGCATCATTTTATTGATGCTCTTATAGACCATCGTATATCCTATGATATTACCAATTTCTTCGAATCCTTTGATATACTCTTCTACCTTATTCATATCCTGCATCAATGCAAATTCATCAATTTTATGTCCTGGTTTTGCTTGAATGGCTACTTCCAATGGTCTAAACCCGGCATATTCCTGTTCGAAGTAGTGATAATCTTCAGTAATTTTGGAATGTAATGGAAGATTGCTTTCCAATTTATAATTCGTCGTAATCGTACTGATTCCCCAAATGGACAAGCCCAGTACAATCAGCGTACCCCAGAATATTCTTTTAGGATAATCCAGCGTCTGTTGATACCACTTCTGTAAAAATCGTTCCCATCCATTCATCTCCTTAGAATCTCTGGATAATGCATCCAAGCCGAACATTGGAAAAAAGATGGCACAGAATAATAGAATAACAGCATAGGCTACTAAAACACCCACTGCCGCATTGATACCGAATTGTTGAATAGGTCTTAATCTAGAAAGCAACAAGGTGGCAAATCCAACTGAGGTGGTTATAGATGTTAGTAAAGTAGCCATTCCTATATCACGAATAGTATTCTGGATGGCAGTCTTTCTACTTTTACCTTCCCTCAATTCATCTATATATTTACTCAGTAAATGAATGATATCTGAAGTACTGACGATGATCATCAAAATGGGAAATAATCCGGACATCGGATTAAAGGTTTGATTGGTCAAGCCCATATAAGCCAAAAATCCCATCATGGCCAATCCAATAGCGGACATCGTTAAAATAACGGCAGCACGTCGTCTAAATATGACAAACATGACGATCAAGACCAGGATTCCTGCTAATGCGGAACTCTTGATTATTTCTTTGGCAGACATCTCTACCATTTCTTTTTGAAAATTGATCCTCCCTAAAAAGTGTGATTCGTCAAAGTCATATGCGGCCACCAAAGCATCAATATCTTCAACCACTTTATTGGCAATTTCCAATTCACTGCTATTATTTACAGTAATACTGATTACTGAAGAACTAAAATCCTCAGAAATCAAGGTTTTCATGATCCGTTCGTCTTGCGAGAAATCGATTTTTGCTTTTGGATAACTATCTGGGTCCTCAATATTAATAGCTGGAACTGGGATGATTCCAAGAGGTGTTTTTACTGGAAAAACCATCGAGGTTATCGATATAACTTGATCGACATTCTCTACTGATTTTAAGGCTTTGGTCAAGGAATCAACCTTACGTAAATACAACTCATCGAAGATACCATCATTGTTTTCTAGTCCGATAAGATAGAAATTATCGTCGTAATCAAACTCGCTCACGAAAGACTGGAAATAATCCAAATCTGGATCATTTTGAGGGAAAAAATCCTCGAAATTGAACTCAAATTTTGGGTTCAATATGGTCATAGTCCCTGTCGCCAAGATTGCTAAGAAGAATAGATATGAAATGTATTTAAAAATTGGTTTCATCAAAGCGTTGAAATATTTAGCAGTAG
>JAHDFB010000030.1 GCA_020628475.1 Saprospiraceae bacterium
GTTGGATAGCTATGCTGGTATTGGCGAGTGGTGGCTTTTTGGTTACAAGTGCGGCAAATGCTTTAAATCAGGTATTGGAAAAGGACTATGATGTTCTAATGGAGCGTACCAAGAATAGACCGATTCCTATGGGTAGGTTGACGATTTCCGAGGCTGTTTTAGCGGCTGGAATGATGGCTTTATTAGGGATTTCATTATTGGCACTTTTTAATCCATTGGCGGCATTGTTAGGTACCACGGCCTTGGTCAGTTATGCTTTTGTTTATACGCCATTTAAGCGATTTTCGCCACTGGCGGTATGGATTGGAGCAGTTCCAGGCGCATTGCCTGTTTTAATTGGAACGGTGGCTTTTGAAGGATCTATTTCAACATTGGCGCTGATTTTATTTGCGGTTCAGTTTTTCTGGCAATTACCTCATTTTTGGTCCATTGGTTGGATGTCTTATGATGACTATCAAAAAGCGGGTTACCAGTTGTTACCTGTTCGTGATCAAATCAGAGATAACCGTATAGGATTATCATCTTTCTTATGGTCTCTTCCGTTAATTCCTATTTGCCTTTCAGCATTTGCAATAGGATCGGTAGGAATATTTACAAGCATTGCAATGTTATTGGTCAATATTTTGTATGCCAAAAAAGGATGGGACTTATATAAATCAGGCGATAACGAGTCTGCGAAAAAATTGATGTTTTTCTCTTTTGCTTATCTTCCTATTATGTTAATACTTTTTATAATTGGCCAAGCGGGCATTTAAAAAGCTAAAATGGAAGGAGCAATGAGTCAACAATACGAGCCGGGTAGAGTAAATCCTCAAAAGTTTGGGTTATGGATATCCTTGGCGAGTTTGATAATGATGTTTGGGGCATTGACCAGTGCGTATATCGTGCGTCATGCTGCTGGTAATTGGCTAGAATTTGCCATTCCAAACATATTTGTGATTAGCACTATTGTTATTATTCTTAGTAGTGTAACACTTCAAGCATCGTATTATTTTTTTACCAAAAAACAACAAGGTTTGTACAAAGGCCTGTTGGTTGTAACTTTTCTTTTAGGAATTGGATTTTTGGTATTGCAATATATGGGATGGAATCAGTTATATGATCTTGGTGTAGATTTCAAGATCAATCCTTCTGCTTCTTTCTTTTATTTGATAAACTGGGTGCATGCGGCGCATATCATTGCAGGTTTAACGACTTTGATAATCGCCTTGATTCATGCCTTTACATTAGAATTTAATGTAACTGAAATGCGGAAAAATAGATTTCAATTGGTGCTACAATTTTGGCACTTTCTTGGATTTTTATGGATCTATTTATACGCGTTTCTATTATTTTATAGATAAAACTTAAACTAAACGATCGATGGCTACAGATACAGCAGTACATCACGATGTTGATACACAGGAAGGGAATGCTTGGGATGGGGCGAAAAGACCCTTTAAAGCTTCCTATGGTAAGTTGATGATGTGGTATTTCCTATTATCGGATGCTTTCACATTTTCTGGATTTTTGATTGCTTACGGAGCACTTAGAATCAGTTCGCCTACTTGGCCGGTTCCAGATTTTGTATTTCAAACATTTCCAGGAGGTTTAAGTGGTTTACCGCTGATCTTCGTAACGGTCATGTCATTCTTATTAATTGTATCTTCTGTGACAATGGTTCGAGCGGTACAAGAAGGGGCACGTGAAAATAGAAAGGGTGTTGTCTTTTGGATGTTATTAACGATCATAGGTGGTTTAGGATTCTTGGGTTGTCAGGCTTGGGAGTGGACTAATCTTATCGGAACAGAGCATATGTCTGTTACTACAAATCCATTTGGAACACATACTGAAAATGGTGTATTTTTAAATGAGGATGGAACACCTTCCGACGAAAGTTTTAAGGCTGGTGAAACATTCCTACTACATAAGGTAGGTGGTCATCATGCTGAGGGAGAAGGTCATGGATTTGTTCCTAATCAATCTGCTGCAGGAGATTATGCAGGATATGCGATTGATGATAAAGGATTTATTCTGAGAAAATATCAAGTAGTTGGTGGTGATGATGATGGAGTAACTAAAATACAAGAGTTCGGGCCGAAAGCGTTCGGTGCATTGTTCTTTTTTATTACAGGATTCCACGGATTTCACGTTTTCTCTGGAGTTGTATTCTTAATCATCATTATGTTGAATGCAGCCAGTGGCGTGTATGTAGAGCGTAAGAATGGTTACGAAATGGTGGAGAAGATCGGTCTTTACTGGCACTTTGTCGATTTGGTATGGGTATTTGTATTCTTAGTATTCTACCTATTATAAATTCATTTACACATACATTTTCAATTAACAAAAATTAAATCAATATAAATGGCTCACGAGAATCACGAAAAAGCGATAAGACAAGTTTACGTAGGTCTAGGTATTCTTGCAGTGATCACATTGATAGAAGTAGGTGTTTCTTTATTTGGTAAAGGACACATCATTAAAGGAATGGACGAAAATTTCTGGGTAGTGATCATAGCTGCTCTATTAATAATATTACTTTCATTGTACAAGGCTAAATTCATAATATACGAATTTATGCACATGCGTCACGAAGTGAAAGGTTTAGCTCGTTCTGTATTATTACCTGTATTATTATTAGTATGGGCAATCGTAGCATTTTTCTACGAAGGTAGTACCTGGAAAGAGAGAAGACAGGATATTAAAGAAAGAGATGAAATGAGTGTGACGGATACCAAATCTATGGGAATGTATCATAGAGAATGGACCGAACAGGATTTTCAATAAAATATATCATTAAAAGCGATTCATTTATGATTCGCTTTTTTTGTATCCCCAAGGAACGGATTTAATAGAAATTGCATCAATTTAAAATGTATGCTAAAGTATATAAAGGCGACTATAGTTCTGTTACTCATTTTTGCTTTACCGGCAGGATCTTACTTATATCTAAGATCAGGTTTTATTTTTCGGAAAGAAACCTTGGATCATTTAAAGAATAAAACAGCACTTTCTTCCGATCAGCTAGGATTTATCAATGCATATAATCCAGCCATTATCGATCGTTACAACGAAGGTGTCAGTTTGTTTCACCGAATCAAGAACGAACAGGATAAAAAGGATTTATATTTCCTAGCGGAAAGCTTAAAACCAAGAACAGATTTTCATTTAATTGCGATTGCGGACTCTTCATCGTATGCCATGATCGATGATACCATTTATAGTCGATCTATTGTTAGAGTACAAGGAGAGGATGCGGATATCGAAACATTTTTTCAGGATAATCGGTTTTTATTAGCAAAGGATTCTTTCTTGAGAATGGACTATGGTTATTCTAAGCAAGATATGCTGGACGTATATGAACATGCGGTGGTATTGTTACCCATGAAAAAACGAGATAAAGTTAAATTGATACGTAAAAAAGAGAACTAGAATGCAAGAAAATCTTGGCTTAGCAAAAAAAATGACCCCATACGCTTATATCTTATCTGCTGTAATTACATTGGTTGTATTTGGGATGCGTTCGTTTAAGATTCCTGTGGAGGAACCTCTAAGTTTTCTCCCCCCTTTTCACAGTGCGGTGAACGCCATTACGGGAGTGGTACTGATCATTGCCTTGTATTTCATCAAAAAGAAAAACATCCGGGCTCATAAGAATATGATTATGCTGGCCATGGGATTGAGTCTAATCTTTCTGGTTTCTTACGTTTGTTATCATTTGACGACAGAAGAGACAAAGTATTGCTTTGACGGATCTATTCGATATGTGTATTTCTTTTTGCTCATTACACATATCGTAAGTGCAGCTGTCATTTTTCCTTTCATTCTGTTTACCTTTATCCGTGGATTTACGTATCAAGTGGAAAAACACAAAAAAATGGCGAGATGGGTCTTTCCTGTTTGGTTGTATGTGTGTATTACCGGCCCCATTTGCTACCTCATGTTAGAACCATGCTATAGTTAAAAGAAATAGATATGACGACGTATCGAAAAGTAGCCATTATTATCATTGTAAGTATTTTACTTGTACTTTTTACACAGGTAGATCTATTGTCCCAGTGTCCTATGTGTAGAATGTCGGCTGAATCCAATTTGAAAAATGGTGGTACTGCCGCAAAGGGCTTGAACAATGGCATCCTTTATATTTTTGCCATGCCTTATTTGTTGGTAGGTATTATAGCTTTAGCTTGGTGGAAGAATAAAAAGAAAGCAGAAAATCAGGCCTTGGATGAGGAATTGAAAGAAATGATTAGTGAGATTTAGTTGGTTTTCACATAACCAAATTTTAGTTTTAGCAATTTGCAATAATGCGATTATTCCTATTTTTTTTATGCTGCCTTGTCTACGTACATTCAAATGGCCAAATTTTACAATTACAAGATTTAAATAAACAACTCACTGAAGAGTTAGCTACAATTTCTAAGAATTCTTGTATTAAGGGATTCTCAGTAGCTATAGTTGGTGCCGATCAAGTATTTTATCAGAATGGATTCGGATATTCTGATTTTTTAATGAAGTCAGCATATACAGATCATACTATTCAACGGGTAGGATCGGTGTCGAAAGTTTTAATCGGATTGGCTCTTCTGAAAGCGGAAGAATTGGGTGCTATTCACTTGGATGATCCAATAAATAAATATTTGCCATATACCGTGCAAAATCCATCTTTTCCCGAGGAGCCTATTACGATTCGGCAATTGGCAAATCACACTTCTTCCATTCTTGATTCTGATTATTATGATAATAATGTATATGTCCTAAAAGAAGATTCGGGATACAATGGTATAGAAGAAATGCAAGGTGTTTTTAATGATCCGCATGATAGTGTACCTATGGCTCAGTTTTTATATAACATTTTAGCGGTAGATGGATCAGGGTACTCTAAAAATGGATTTTCAGTGTATTCACCAGGTAGTCAGCACCAATATTCGAATGTTGGTGCGGCCTTGGCTGCTCATATTGTTGAATTGTCTACAGGTTTATCTTATCCATTATTTGTAGAAAAGCATATTTTCAAACCGTTGAAAATGTATGCATCAAATTGGTCGTATGATGATGAGAATAAGCAACTATCAAAGTTATATTATGGGGATACAGTAATTCCTCCCTATAGAATTATTAGTTATCCTGATGGAGGACTATATACATCAGCAAATGATTTGGCCAGACTGCTACAAGAATTAATTAAGGGATATTCAGGTAATGGTAATGTGATAAATGAGGCTGATTTTACGAAGCAGTTTCAATACAAAGGAACGATTGTTCCTATTGATACATTATTACAGGAGAATCCGGTTTTTACTGTGAAGTATGATACAGGAATTTTTATGGGTAAAACAGATTCAGGATATTACGGACATACAGGGGGAGATTTTGGCTTGGTTTCTCTTGTCTTTTTTGACGCCTATCATAAAGTGGGCAGAATATTAACGGTAAATACACATATTGATGGCTCCAATGAACTTTGTATGGATGAATTATGGAACATTTGGAATCTTTTAGATAGCTATAAAAGCAAATACCTACATTATACGAATGAATGATGCATATTTTGAAGAGGGTATATAAATGAAAAACCCCGAAGCTACATGGCAGTTCGGGGTTTTATTTTTTGTAATTGAGTAAATTATAATCTACTCCAACCCAGCCATATCAATAGAATATTGAAAATGGCACCAAAAATAGCAGATTTTAGGCCTTTTCTGCCCCAGAACAACCAAGCTAATAAAACGCCAATTAGACTTAAGAAAAAGCCAAGTAAGAAGCCTCCAATACTAAAAGAAAAATCTCCTCTTCCCATTTGTTGTTTCACTTCTTGTGCTTTCAACCCTTTTTTGAAAAGACGATTGATTTTGTATTTTCCCAATACCAATCCAGCTCTTTCGGTCAACTTGAATTTTCGACCAATTTGTTGTTCGATTTCTTTTCTATCCATATTCGCAATCTGATCCATGGACAATTGATCCATCATTTGAATGAATATATCATCTCCAGCATGCTTAACAGTGGTATGTACGGCATAACTCGATGTATACAAGGAAAGGAATAAGAAAAGCGATAAAGATATTTTAATCATTGAATGCATAATAAATATTTCAGTTTGGTTAATTTAAGCTCGTATAAGAATCGTATAGATCCAAAGAATGACCAAGGCAAAGGAGGCAATAAGACACAGCCAAGCCAAGGTTCCAATAAATCCTAAAGCAATCACATTAGCGACTAAGGTTAAGATAATTCCGCTTACCAAAGCCACGCCCGCATAAATCAGAATTCTTTTAGGATTGTCTAATAGAGAAGCTCTTTTCATCCATTTAGCCATTTTCTTTTCCATTGAAAAGAATGACTTTTTAACCTTTTTCTTGAACGTCGATAGGCCTTTTTCTTGTGTGCTGATACCTCCAAGTTCGGATTGAAGCTGATTTGTCGAATGCACCGCTTGTAGTTGTGTAAAAGACAGGCTGAACAAAAGAAGAATTAGAACGTTTCTGATTATCATTTTGATTTACTTTGATCTCCGTTAATAAAATGAATCCCAACGTGTGTCATGACTAAAAATAGAAAAACTTCTTTTACTGACTGTTAAAATTCGTAAACATCTGAAAATTTAGTTGTGGCATAATTCACAAAACTATCTAGCTGAAGACCACTACCTGTGATTTTTTCGCAAATTTCATCTGCTTCAAATTGATGTCCATATTGATGTATAGAATCTCGCAGCCAGGTCAATAGTTGATCTGTATTTCCTTGACTGATTTGATCTTCTAATTGAGGAATATCACTCGTTGCTTGATCATAAAATTGGGCGGCATAGAAACTTCCTAATGAATAGGTAGGAAAGTAACCAAAGCTACCATGAGACCAATGAATATCCTGCAGTATCCCTTCGACATCATTTTCCGGTCGAACGCCTAGGTATTGTTCATAGCGATCATTCCAGTTTTCTTTTAATTCATTGGTGGTGATATTTCCTGCTAATAAATCGCGTTCGATTTCGTATCGAATGAGCACGTGAAAATGATAGTGTAATTCATCACTTTCGGTTCGAATAAGATTGGACTCAATTCGATTGATGGCTTTGTAGAATTTATCAAATGAGATGTCGCCCATTTGTTTCTTAAAGGCTTGTTGCATCAACGGATAGTGATAGTTCCAATATGCTTTGGATCTTCCAACATTATTTTCCCATAATCTCGATTGTGATTCATGCATTCCAAGAGATATAGCTGCTCCACTCGGTAAACCATATTCGGAAACCGGTAGTCCTTGCTCGTACAACGCATGACCGCCCTCATGAATACATGACCATAGCATCATAGGAAAATCATTCGATTTAACGCGAGTTGTTACACGAACATCTAGCGGAGAGAAGCTCGTTGTAAATGGATGTGCACTGATATCCTGTCTGCCTTTATCAAAATCATAACCCATTTTGCGCAGTATCTTCAATCCGTACTCCCATTGCTCATCCGTATCAAATTCTTGAAATAAAAAGTCATTTTCTATTTGATCGGCATGTTTGATATGCTGGATGAGTGGATGTAATTGTTGTTTGACATCGGAAAAGATAGTTTCTAACTTTTCCACGGTCATTGCTGGTTCGTATAAATCCAATAACGAATCGTAAGGATGATTTCCAAAGGCATATCGATCGCTTTCTTCTTTTTTGATAACTACAAGCTTATCCAATGATTCAGCGAATATTGACCAATCTCTTTCTTCTCTTGCTTTTAACCAGCTATGATAGGTTTCAGAAATGGCTTTCGATTTCTTTATGACAAAAGACTCTTCAAATTTGGTGGCCTTTTCATAATCTTTCAAGGTTAACTCCACATTTCTCCGTTCTTTGAAAGATAAGGTTTTGTCTTTTTGTAATGCAAGCATTTGTTTACCAAATGAATCCTTGGTAAAAAGCTCATGAGCCATTCCAGAGAGGGTAGCTACTTGCTGGCTTCTATGCGCCGCGCCATCTTTTGGAAGATAGACTTCTTTGTCCCAAGATAAGACGGCTATGCTGTAGTGTAAATCGGCAATCTTGGACATGTATTTTTGATAATCAGAATACGAATTCATGTATTTTTTCTAAAAAATGATAAAAAGAAGGATATCCATCCCACGATAAAAAACATACCACCAATAGGGGTGATGGCTCCTAGCCAGGTTAATCGTGTACCGATTAACCATTCAGAAACGGAAAGGGTATAGAGACTTCCACTAAAGAAAAACATACCAACCAAGAAAAAGCGATAGGTCCATTTTAAACCTTTACGATCATGCTGTGCATATATGGCTGCGGTGATTAAGATGGCTATGGCGTGATAAAATTGATAGCGTACGCCTATTTCATAGATGCCTAGATCTACTTCTGTTAAATGGGACTGTAGAAAATGAGCCCCCATTGCGCCCAAGGTTACTGCAATACCTGCGGTAAAAGCGCCGACCTGTATCATTCTGTTTAATCTTGCTTCCACGTTTTTTGTTTTTTGTAAAATTATCAATTAACCATTAATCGCTGCATTTTGTTTTGGAGTATGTTTTGAGCCAAGCTTCTAAGGTGTTTCTAAAGACCAATCGATTCGTTTTCTTCCTTTGGATACTAAATATTCATTGGTCTTCGAAAAATGCTGACAACCTTGAAATTTGTCCCGTGCTAATGGCGAAGGATGTGCGGCTTCTAAAACAAGATGCTTTGTCTCGTCAATCAGTGCCTTTTTGGATTGAGCGAATTTACCCCATAACAAAAATACGATGTTATTTCCTTGATCTGATAGTATTTTCATGATTTGATCCGTCAGTGTTTCCCAGCCCCATTTACTATGAGAAGCCGCCGATTTGTGTTCTACCGTTAATATGGCGTTTAAGAGTAATACTCCTTGATCGGCCCACTTAGTAAGATCGCCATGAATGGGGTATTCAAGCTGAACATCATTCATCATCTCTCTGAATATATTTCTCAAAGAAGGAGGAATTTTGATACCTCGTGGAACAGAAAAGGACAGCCCCATCGCTTGTCCTTGACCATGATAAGGATCTTGTCCAAGAATAACTACTCGAACATCTTGGAATGGGACCTTTTCTAAAGCATAAAAGATCTTGGAGCGATTAGGATGTATGATTTTTTTTTCTTGATAGGCTTTCGCCAAAAGACGTTCTAATGCTATAAAGTAGTCTTTTGCAAATTCAGCTTCCAATGCAGTTTTCCAATCTGTGGGTATATAATCTTGCAATATCATATGTACAGGAAAGCCCTCTTACTTATTTCTTGGATCGGATTTAGCATAAACCTCTAGAAAATCCTCGGGACTCAGTTTGGTCATTAATTCTTCGAGTAAGGCATAAGGGATATCGTCCATTTTTTTGAATCGAATACAGCTTTTTCCCATATCTAATTTGCGCTTGCAATGTTTGGCATATTCGGCAATGAACCAATCGTGGATTTCGGGAATGGCATAGATGCCACTATGGTATAAGGCCACAAAATTCTTTTGAGAAGCCACGCTGGCAAATGGAACTGGAAGTTTTGGATCACAGTGATATCCACCTTCGTATAAGCTATGAGGAATTGTTGCGGAAGGCATGCTGTAATTGATACAAAACTCAAATCCTTTCGGCATTTTTGATTTGAATATATCGAAAATTCTTTGAACAGGCTCTTGTCTCTCTTCAGGAAGCTGTGCGATATATTCTTCTGGAGTATTAGCTTTATAATTCATTATTCCTTTTATTCAAATGTAATTCTATTTCATCTATATTCCGTTATTTATAGCCATCATAATTCTCTTAAAAGATGACATAAAAAAAGCCCAATCGTGCGATTGAGCTTCTTGTATTTTTATATGTTTTAAATTACTCTCCAGAATTGGTTTCTCGCTGAGCAATCATTCGATCACATGCATCCGTAAATTCAGATACCGTTTTGGAGTAGCCCGTTTTTCCTAAAGCTGCGATGGCATATTTACCTTCGGCATCTTTTGATAAGTCAAATACCCATACAGTTGGATAGCCTCTTACATTGAATGCTCGTTGTAACTGCGCATTTTGTTGTCTTATTTCAGCAGGTAGTTGTTTTCTTTTTGGAAAATCTAACTCTAGTAGAATCACGTTTTCATCTGCCCAAGTTTTGAAATCATTTTTAGAAAAGACAGATGCTGTCAATCTTTTACACCAACCACACCAGTCAGATCCTGTAAAATTAGCCATGATCGGCTTACCTGTTTCTTGAGATAATCTATATGCTTCATCAAGATCAACCAACCAACCTTCATTTTCCGCTTTATACTCTGCCTTTGAAGTTGCATTTTGTGCTTGAACAGAGAAACTAGCAGCGATAGCCAAAACAAAGATGAAAGCTGATAGCATTCTTGATTTTAAGGTCATTTTCATTTTTTCTTATTTATATATTTTCAGTAAATATAAGTGATAATTCTAATATTTAATAGGCCTATATCATAAGGCGTACAATTTCTGAACGCTCCTAGGCGCAGTAAAGTTACAATATGCAGCAGCAAGGAAGCATAAAATTTTGTTAATTGTCTATTGGAAGATATTTTTAAAGTCTATAAGGCGCTATATCATAGGTTTTCTGAGTAGATCGCTTTCTTGTCATCGGTGTTTGGAATATGTATTAATTTAGTGGACTTCAACAAAACTTTCTTGAATTCATGGACATAATAAGCCAACCACTGGGATTTCGAGGTTCCATACCCTTGTACTATCCCAAGTCGGATGCCGATTATACATCTGATCCTTATGAACAGTATCATCAGGTTGTTCTAAGAAATGTGCGCAATTATTTTCTTACTGATTTCGGAAAACAGACGATTGATTTTCTACAGGCCTGTATGATTTCAAAATCTCAAGAAGGTTCTAGAGTAATTGTGGAATTGGGTTGTGGTATCGCTTATCACTTGGCTGCTTTATGTGATGCATTCATAGAGGATCAATTTTACGGATTCGATTCGAGTTATCAAATGCTCCGAATGGGACATGAATTATATAAGGAAGCTGCATCGAGCCAATCTGTTTCTGTGCCTGCTGCATTGGAAGGATTTGCAGCCTTTCGACTAGATCAACGACAATTCGATCATATGCACTTGGCTTTGAGTAAGGCAGATATCTTGCCATTGGCTGATGCCTGTTGCGATATTGTCTATAGTTGTTTTCTATGGGACAGAATGCCCGATTTAGAGGCTTTTGTACAAGAACAGGGACGTATACTAAAAAGGGGAGGATCTATGATTATAGTGACGCCGCTTAACTATCGGAATCGACTACATTGGGAAAACTGGTATCCAAGTTCTAGAATTATTGAAAAAATTACGGCATATGGTTTTGAGCTAGTACGGTCAGATACATGGCAAGAAACCGAGCGGATCGATCATCATGGAAATGCTTTACATTGGCAGGTAACGGGGATGCATTGGATAAAAAAAGATATTTGATAGTAGTACTATGATTGATCTCATTGCGTCAACGGTAGGAGCGGGTGGCAGCTGTGGAGCGCAGCGAAATAGCTGACTACGAGCGGATGACGTGCCCGGACGCCCTCTTTATAAAAATATAATAATAGGCATACAAAACGATACTGAAGAAGATGATGTAGATCAATACTTGCCCCCATCCAATGTGATTGTCGTTTAATTTCCAAATGGCGTCAGTTTGTATGACAGCATCAGAATAAGTTACTGTCAAAGCGCCGAATATGTTGTTTGCGGCGTGAATTCCCAAGGCTATTTCAATTCCATTGTCCCAAATCGTTAAAACAGCTAGCGCGAAGGCAAAACAAAAGTAGTATGTGAACATGACTGGCCATCCAAATGCTGCAACCTCTGGATTAGGCATGTGAGCTAGACCAAATAATATGGAAGTTATGGTTACCGAAATGATTGGATATTTTGACAACAGTGAAAAGGCTTGAAGTAGATATCCTCGGAAGAACAATTCTTCTGTACTCGTCTGTATGGGCAATAAGAATAAGGAGACGAACAGCAAGGGAATGAATTTTCGAAGTTCAAATTGAACGCTATAGTTATCGGGATCAAAGATCATATCAAATAAGATCGTCAAGGACATTAAAATTACCCAAATGCTTACTGAAAAAACGATGCGATTCCAACGTATTTTACCTGCTGGATTGATCAGCGTACGAAAACTACGTTTATGAATAACCCGTATGGCAAAAATCAGTGCAATCAGGAAAAAGGCAAAGGAGGCGATGAGCATGCTCAGTCCTATGTTTTTGTCTAAGCCTAATGCTTCGAAATTCCAGTCCAATTGCAAGTTGATCCATTCCTCTTCGGTGAAGTTGGATTTATCGCCCCATTCAAAATACATTTCTAAGGGAATCGATCCTAAGAGCATTCCCACGAGTAGAATGACTACGATGGATAGCAGATAGGCCCACCATTTGTTATTTCCCGATTTTGCTAAGGCTAAGTATTCCATATTTTGAATCTGACGGTTGTAAATATACAGTTAAATTAGATATGATGACTTCCATAAATCGCTTGACAAGATATACTTTTGGGGCTTATTTTACGTTGTAATTACAGTTTCTGAATACCCAATTAATCCTTTACGACGATATGAAATCAATTTGGATCGCTTTACTTTTTCTGTTCGTAGGTACATTTTTTTCTTGCAAAAAACACCTCTTTGGGGTATTGGGAGATACTCTTACTGATGATTTTAGCTTTACTAGAATTCGAGTGCCTGGGATTGCTTGTTCGACGAACGATACGTTGCAGACCTTTGATCAGGGCTTTCTAACGTTTTCGAATGAGCATATTTTATGCGTACAAATCGAAATGGATGCGTCCGATTTCGAGCAGATGCGTTTCGAGTCTCGATTTGGTCCTAGTATTTTGGATCAGGATGGAAGTACGGTTATTTCTACCTTTTTTGAGTATTTACCGCAGTGTGATGTGGCTTGGCCCGATCATTATCAATGGTATGAAGCGGATATGACGATCGATGGATTGTCGATGGACCACATTGGAATTCGTAAAAAAGGTTTCTTAGGGTCGATTTTTTCTAATGCCCCTTCGATCAAATTGAAAACGAATCATTTCGATGCGGATCAATCTTTTGGAAAGACAAAGAATATTACCTTGAATAATAATGCGGAAGATCCGACGCGTCTTCGAATGATCTATAATTTGAAGATTTTTGAAAAGATGAATTATCCGGCGCCTCGTGCCCATCTAGCCAATGTCTCGATTAATGGTGAACACTTGGGTGCTTATACCCATCTCGAGGCGATCGATGATGATTTTTTGATGCGGGCATATGGTAATAGCAATGGACATCTGTATGAAGGTCAATTGGCCGATTTTATTTTAGATAATGTCACACGATGGGATGCGAAAACGACGTATACCGATGTGCTTTTCAATCCTTTGAGAAATATTGCAAGGGTTATTGAATCTTCAGACGATGACGATTTGGTTTCGGCGCTCAGCGCCTACATTGATTTGGAGGCCTTTGTCGATTTTTGGGCTTTGGAAGTATTTTTAGGACATGAAGATGGATACTCCAGCAATCGGAATAATTTCTTGGTTTATTTTGATTCTGGTATTGGTAATCGCGTGCGTTTTATTCCTTGGGGATTGAATTATATGAATCAAGTGGATGCACCAAATGAGGCCTTCAATGCTTACATTGCGGCTGCTTTGCCGAGGCGATTGTCGAGAATAGAGGATATCTCTAGCTTGTTTGAATCGAGATTGCAGTATATTTTGGATGAAATATGGGAGGAATCCGAGGTCATCGGTTGGATTGATGATTATTCCGGTTTGGTGGAGAGTGCGCAGGTGGATGAAAATTATGAAGCCATGGTCGCTGAGATGAAAACGTGGGTCCTGGGTCGACGCGCGCAGATAGAGCAATGGTTGGAAGATGGATTGCCGATGGCTGAGGCCGGTGTTAGTAAAGATTGTTTGTTTTGAGAATAGCGGTTCCCTATATATATAGATGTCTATTGTTTTGTTTGGTTTTGGGCTGGGGCGCCCAAAGTGCGAACGGACAGAGTCAAACAGATTTTAGGAGTTGGAATGCTTTAGAATTGGAAACCAATCTTTCTAAAAAATGGAAGCTGGGTTGGACGAATCAGTTTCGATTCGACTCGAACATTACGAGCTTTGATCGATATATTTCGCAGGCAGATATTTCCTATGATTTTTATAAAAATTATCGTATTGCATATGGCTTGCGCTATGTGTTGAAATGGGATAATACGGGTTCTACGCAGGGACTTCGTTCCTTCATGCGTTACCAGTGGGATTTATCGTATCGCTATAAGGTGAAGCGATTGAAAATTACTTACCGCTACCGATATCAACGACAACATGAACTCGGGAAATCCCGTTTGGAGGGAGATTTTCCGGGAATAGATCACCGTCTGAAGATTAAATTTGGATATAATATTCGAGATTGGAAATGGGATCCTTATGGATCGGCCGAAATGTTTTATCATTTACAACAAGGCAGTTATAATGGCGTGGACCGATATCGATTTGTCCTTGGAAGTCGAAGAAATTGGGAGGATATCGGAAGCTTGAAAATTCAATTGGCGTATCAAGTACAGAGTCGAGTTTGGCGTCCTGATATGGATGTTATTCTGCTGGTGGGCTGGACCAAAACTTTTTAAGCTTCTTATTTTTCCAAGAGATGATATATTTGAGCCATTAGAAGTTTTTAAACGGTATTCGACTTGGGAAGAAGGAAAATTATTGGAAGACATGTATTATTTTGGATAGTCATTTTTGCTTTCTACTTATTTTCTTCTACAAGTTCGGAGCTTTTCAAGCTGTCGCTTGTGACTACACTGTTTAAACTACCATTGCTTATGATTGCCGCCTACTTTTTCAATCATTGGCAAATTCCGATGTATTTCGAAAAAAAACGATATTTTACTTTTGGTATTTCCATGATACTTGTCATTTTCTTGTTGGTTGTTCTATTTCGGCTGATGGGATATTTTTATCTGGATCGTTTTTGCACAAGTGGACCTTATCCGTTACTGAGTTTTGTTGATTTCCCATTGTATATGTTTACTTTTCATATTCCGGCATTAACCATGTATTTTTTTAAATCCAACAGGGAACAAGAACAGGAGCGAGCCAAAAATCTTCAATTGCAAAAAGATAAGATTGAAACCGAATTAAAATATTTGAAATCTCAACTCAACCCCCATTTTTTATTTAATACATTCAACAATCTCTATGCCTATGTGCTCAATCAGTCTCCGAAAGCCCCTGATATGATTTTACAATTATCGGATATATTGGATTATATTTTGTATAAAAGTCAAAGTCCGAGAGTTCCATTATTTAAGGAAGTAGAAGTCATAGAACATTATATCGCATTAGAGCAGATAAAATATGGAGATCGATTGCGTGTAATTTTTGATAAAAATGGAGATTATCAGCATCTTGAAATCAGTCCGTTGATTTTATTATCCATCATAGAAAATGCTTTTAAGCATGGTGTTCGAAGTCAAATTGAAAAACCAAGTATACATATTCGATTAGAAAGAATTGAAGATGGTATTCAATTTCAAGTCCATAATAAAAAGGTTACAACATTAGCTACTGATTATCATGAAAAAGATAATCCCAACATTGGATTGTCGAATATCCTTCGTCAATTAGAATTGATATATCCGAAGAAATATACTTTGGAAATTGATGAGTCGGAAGCTAATTATAATTTGAATTTAATTCTAAAGATTTATTGATATGGTGCGATGTCTTGTGGTTGATGATGAGTCCCCTGCGATTGATTTATTGAAACAGCATATAAGTTTGATCAAGGAGCTTGATCTTGCAGCTTATTGTTACAGTGCTGTAGAAGCTTTCTCAATCCTTCAAAAGGAATCTATTGATTTACTATTTTTAGACTTGGAAATGCCTGTGTTAAAAGGGCTTGATTTTTTGAAAAGCTTACATAAAGCACCGAAGGTCATTATAACGACCGCTTATCGGGATTATGCTGTTGAGTCCTATGATTTAGATGTGGTAGATTATTTATTGAAACCGATTTCGTTTGAACGATTTGTTAAATCCATTGATCGATACCATGATAGATGTGCTACATTGGTGTCGAAAGAAAGCTGCAGTCAAAAATCGAACTATTTTTATGTAAATATTAATAAGAGATACACCAAGATAAAGTATGATGAAATTCTATACATCGAAAGTTTAAAGGATTATGTGCGCATTCATATGAAGGACCAACGTCTAATTGCTAAAATGAACATTGGAAAAATTGAATCTCAATTACCTTCGGATCGATTTTTACGGGTTCATAGATCCTTTATTATATCATTGGATAAAATCAGTGCTTATACGCAAAAAGATATTCAGATTGCTGATTTTGAAATTCCGATTGGTTCAAGCTATCAATCAAAAATTTCTCCATGGATACATGCCTACTAATACTTTTCAATACTTAGATGGATAATTCCTTTTCTTAGTCACTTAATGATCGTTTTTCTACTATTTCTAAATGATATTTCTTGAGCGGATATATTTAGGGCTCACATTTTAAATTAAGAAATATGATTAAGAACTTTTTTATGTTCGTATTCCTAGGAAGTTTTGTTGCGTGTGGATATCAACTAACGGAATGCCAAAAGGAAGATTTATTTGTAGAGAAATATGCTCCTAAAGATTTAAATACTCATGGTTTTACATTGCCTGTAGATTCGAAAATTGCGGAGGTACATCAACTATTTAATGATGTAGAAGCTAATTTTTATTTCTACGGTGATAAAAATGAATTTGAGGATAAAATTCAACGAATCTTAGAATTGGATCCTGAATATCCATCTGGTGTTCTGATGAGCGGTTTTTACGTACAAGACCCTGAGGAGTACAAGAAGCTGGTCACAAGAGCTTATGAATTGTCAAAACGATCAGAGCTTAAGTCGGAACAATTAATGATGAAAGCTGAATATTTGCTGCTTGTTAAGGAAGATTATTCGGGGGCACAGGAATATTTTCAGAAGGTAGTTGATATGTACCCTGGGAGCCCAGCGGCTATATGGTCTTTAGGTATGGCTTATTATTACGCTGATCAATATGACGAAGCATTCGAATGTTTTAAGAAAAGTACTGAATTGATACCCCATTTACCAAAAGGATATGAATTAATGGCTGGGGTTTGTGCCTTTAAAAAAGATATCGCAGGTGCTATGAAGTATTTAGATTTGGCCAAAAAACATGGTGCAAAAACAGAAAATGATATTTATTTCGCAGAGTTTGAACATATTCTATATTATCGCAATAAAATGTATGAAGAAACCATGAATTCTATTGAAAAGGCATATGAATTTGGTCCTCAATTTAGAAATAGTGAAAGTCTTCAAAAGACATATGAAGCTGCTCAACGTAAACTAGATACATTACATATGAAGTATTAAAGGGATGATCTCCTTCATGATGTCTAATCCTTTAGGTTCAAAATCTTTCATGATTATAAGACCTACCAAAAGGGATAATATACTCTTATACATTATATTGGCTATTTCACATATAATATAAATATATATGTAAAATTCTCGAAATTCGACAATTATGCTCGAAATTCAAAACTAATTTTGGTATTGATATTCATTTGGAGCAAATCATTTGAATGGTTGATCATCATGAAAAGGCCTTTTACTATTGTTGGATGAACCATTTTGCTCATCATTGATCGGATGCACTTTTTCAAATGATTGCTACATCACCATTATCCACATGACCATGGATTTTAAACAGGATATTCAGCATTGATTTATTTGTGATTCGGAGGCTTATTGGTAGCTTGTAAGAAATTACAGTAATGCACAAATGGTCGATGTAAAGATCAATTGATTGGTCTATCTATTTTCTTGGTACATGTTGGATAAAAAACAAATCATTATGAAGACAATACTTACTTTTTATGGAAGGAGGCTATTTCTATTTTTTCTGAGCTCATGTCTTTCCATTTCTGTTTTACAAGCACAAAATTTATCGGATAAACCCGTTGTAGCCGTATTAAATATTGATAGTCAAGATTTTGCTTTAGAACCTGGTCAATTGGGCAATATTGTGCGCACTGAATTAACCAAATTGGATTTATTTCAGGTCATGGATCGATATGATGTGGAATATATCATCAATAAGAATGATTTTGATATTGAGCGGTGTTTTGGTAAAATATGCTTGATGGAAGCTGGCAAGCTATTGAAAACGGATAAAATGTTGACAGGGAGTGTTGAGGTTTTTGGAGAAACGATTGTGATTACGACACGATTGATAGATGTACGAACCGCCAGTATCGAAAAATCTCAAGTGATAGAATTCTTGAATTTACGGGCCAAAATTCAGACTATGATGGGGCTGTGTTTGAAGAAGATGTTGGACATGGAGGTCGATGAAAATATGATAAAGAAATTAACACAGAAAGATGATTTTGAATCGACCGTTAATTTTCCAGATGCGCGATCGCTCAACCTAAGCGGACCGAGAATGGGCTTTACGGCTTTTACAGGAGAATTGGCACAGGTTTATCGAGCTGGAAAAAGCCAAGGTGGTTTTGATGCCTATCCTTTGATGTTTCAGTTTGGTTATCAATTTGAGGTGAAATATTTGAATCAAGGAGATTTTCAGGCTTTATTCGAATTTATCCCGATTATTACAGGATTGGATCAGGGGAAATTCATCCCGAGTATTTCTGTGTTGAATGGTATGCGAAGTAATCGTACGGGATTGGAGTTTGCTTTCGGTCCTATTATTTATCTCGTGAAGGAGACGGAAGGCTTTTACGATGATGAAAATCGATGGAATATTCTAACCGAATGGCAGAAAAACAATGAAGGAACACCGGGTTTTGAAACTAGAAATCGGTTGGATAGTCGAGGGGATTTGAGATTGGTCTCTGGATTTGTTTTTGGGGCTGGTAAGACTATAAAATCTGGTAATTTGAATATTCCTATCAACTTGTTTTTTATTCCGGGTAAGTCCGGTCATCGTTTTGGGATCAGTATGGGATTCAATGCCTTGAAGTATAAGAATTAAAACCATTCGCATGGTATAGTATTTTAGTGTAATAGGCGTCCGTAATGGCGCCTTTTTTGCTGAACAGCTATTGTTTGTAGTGCATTAATATTAAAAGAAAGGGTAATTTTGCCATAAAAAACACAATGATTCGTTTCTGCTTTTTTATGGTAATACTTCTAGTAGGAAGTTTTTGTCAAGCTCAAATTCAAACCTTAGGGAACAATCCTTCCGACATTCCTTGGAAGGTGATTAAAACATCAGCTGCGAACATTATCTATGAAGATGGGATGGATGTTGAAGCTCAACGTATTGCTAATATTATAGAATATATGGACGAGAACAGTCGACGGTCGATTGGTGATACAAAACGTAAAATTGATTTATTGGTACAAAATCATACCGTTATTCCCAACGGATACGTAGCTTTAGCACCTTTTCGAAGTGAGTTTTACGCTACACCTCCTCAACAGTCGAATCTACTAGGTTCCATGGATTGGTTGGACGCCTTAGCGGTACATGAATATCGACATGCGCTTCAATTCATGAATATGAAACGAGGACTGGGAAAATTTGCCTATTTAATAGCCGGAGATACAGGATTAGCTGTTACCAGTGGATTGGCTATTCCGAATTGGTATTTTGAAGGCGATGCTGTTATTACAGAAACCTCTATGTCTAATGCGGGAAGGGGTAGAACACCTGATTTTACCAAGGGACAGCGAGCATTGGCGCAGGAAGGTATTAATTACAGTTATATGAAATCTAGGAACGGTTCGTATAAGGATTTTGTCCCGGATCACTATCGACTGGGCTATATGATGTTGAGTTATCTTAGAAACGAATACGGTAATGATATTTCAGGAGATATTGCTCGAGAAGGTTCTTCTTGGAAAAGGATTATCTATCCATTTAGTCGGTCGCTACATCATTATACTGGTTTGAATACCTATAATTTGTATTGGGACTCATGGACTGCTAATAAAGTACGATGGCAAGAACAATTGGAAGCTACTCGAACGGATTCATATGATAGGCTAACGGATGAACCGCGGACATTTACCAATTATCTCTTTCCTCAAAATGGAGAAAATGGCGTGTTGTATGCGGTGAAAGAAAGCTTCCGCGAAACCTCGGCCATTGTTCAATTGGAGCCCGATGGAAGCGAACAGCATATTGTTGACATGGGTGTAAATATCGACAACTACTTCGACTGGCAGGCCGGCACATTTGTATGGACAGAGTTTTCTACAGATGGTAGAAGGAGCAATGAAAGTTTTTCCAATATATTTCTGTATGAAAATGGTGAAAAAAGACCATTGACGAGCAAAGGGAAATACTTTTCACCCATAATAAATGGTGACGAAATATGGGCCACGTATCAAAATGAGTTGCAAATTTCGCACATCGATATACTCGATAAGAAAAGTGGTACGCTCAAACGTCGGATCTCTTTTGATAAAGGGGCATTTGTCACCAGATTAAGTGCGATAAACGATCATGAAGTGGCTTATCTATTAAAACGAAATAATCAGTTGTATATTGAGAAAATGGATTTAAAATCTGATCAAACGAAGCTCTTATTCGGTTCCACGCAACATACGATTGATGGTTTAGAATATGCTGCAGGACGTTTGTATTTTTCTTCCAGTCTTTCTGGCATTGATAATATCTATTCGATTGATGCAGTGAACGGTCGAGATTTAAAACAGATTACCTCTGTACAGATCGCTGCAGGTGATCCTGATGTCAGTGCTGATGGGAAAATGCTTGTGTTTAATCAATTTAATACGAAAGGTAAATATTTGTCTAACGCAGCTATTTCGGACGAGCTTTTGGGTATTCAATTTTTTAAAGAGCCCGTCGAAATGCAGTGGCAGGATCGGATAGCGGCCAAGGAAGAAGGCGGGAATATCTTAGATCGTGTACCAACACAACAATTTGAATCAGAAGCATATACAGGTTTATTCCGTGGTATGCGTTTGCATTCTTGGGGAATTGCCGGTAGCACTATTAGCCCGGGTATACGCTTAGTAGCCAACAATATTTTAGATGATGTATCTTTAGTGGGATCCGTTCAATACAACCGGAATGAACAACAGACCGCTTTCGATTTGAATTTTAGAATTGCACGATATTTTCCGGTTCTTGATTTTGCATTGAACCGATCAGGAAGAAGTGGATTTACAATTTATAATGACATGCAAGAACGCGTTTCATTTACGGAAACTTCAGGAAGGTTCGGCATTCAAATCCCTTGGAATAAGTTGGATGGAAACTTCAGATCTTCTGCGAGAATTGGAGTTTCTTCTGAACTAGCCTATCAGAATGGACTGAAATTAGTTCAAGATCCAGAAATTAGATTGGATAACAGAACGGTTTTAAAAGGAACGCTCTTTACCAATTATAGCAGGAAGCGTCGTATGGCCAGCCAAAATCTGCGCCCTAAAAAAGGATTTGATGTTGGAGCCTCTTATCAGTATCAATTTTTGAATCGATTGCAGAGTCGAATTGTAGTCACTTCAGGTGTTAATTTTCCTGGATTGAGCCCGAATCATTCATTGTATGTTTCGGCTGGATATCGAATCCAAAACAATAATGGCATGATCAACCCATTCGTGGATGATTTCTTGTATACCAGAGGATTGGAAACACCAGGTATTTATCAGCAGGCGGGTCGATTTTCTTTGGATTACGCTTTTCCTCTATTCTATCCGGACTGGGGATTTGCCGGATTGGTTTATTTTAAGCGTGTCAAATTCAACGCGTTCTACGATGCGGGAATCATGCGTATAGAGGGGAGTGATTTTGATAATATGCATGTTGTTGGAGGAGAATTGTTGTTCGACAACAACTACCTTAACTTATTGACGGTACCCTTGGGCATTCAAGTTGGTTACGTTACTTCTAGCACGGTGGAAAGGGATAATCCTCTATTTATTCGATTTATTAGTCAAGCAAACTTTTAGACCTCTGACTTAATCCAAGACTATAAAGCTGGATGTGTGAGTACTATGATCATCCGCGTAGGTTAGATAATACACGCCGGGCTTAAGATCCGAGATCAAGTATTTGGAATCCGATAACATTTCATGGTTGAAAGCTATATTTTGCCCCAATTGATTGACTATTTGAAGTTTTTTAAATGTTTGATCATGCATATCTATTGTGATGCTATTCCTAGTAGGATTCGGATATATCTGGATTGATTGTAGACTGTTTTGTTGAGTATGATTGACCACTTTATACTCAACCGTAGATGCTGTAAAAGTTACGCCTTCGATGACTTCTCCATTTACACCTGTATCACCTCGATCTGTCACACTAGTTGCTCCAGTATTTTCATCTAGATCATAATAAAAACTAAGGGTTGGAAACGATTCGGGATCTTGTATTTTACAATTATAGTACTGTTCAATTTGATCTTCAGTTCTAGCTTCTGACCATACTCTAACATCATCTAATAGTCCATCGAAATAGAAGTCATTATTTCCGTCAAAATTCAATTTGCCCATGGTGAAAGGCAAGGACATATCTCCGCAGACACCTTCGGCTGAGATGACTTGCTGAAATTGTCCATTGAGGTAAAAAGTTAATAGGTTTTCTCCGTAGGTGAGCGCTAAATGATTCCATTGATTAATGACCAATCCTCCATTCACGATCGTGAAATCTTGACCATCACTATTTCTAAATCTAGCTTCAATGGTTTCTAATCCCAATTGTAAAAGATAGAAATCACAGTTACTTTCGTTTCGAATACCGAATAATCCATCAAAATCTGGCCAACCTGGAGCTTCATTTCTTGGGAATACCCAGGCCTCAATGGTCATCGCATCCGGCGGTAAAAAGGCAGAAGCCTGTTCAACATTTATGTAGCCAGTTGTCCCATCAAAATCCGCTGCATTTTCTTGTGCTTGGAGCAGCGAAAAACTTAGACATGGTAGTAAAAGAAATAGGATATAAGATTTCATATTCATATAGTTTAGCGGAGTCTAATATACTATAAAAATGAGGAAATTGATAAAAATCGGATTACTTCTAGCTCTGATGAAGCTTGGATTTTATAGTGCTGAATTTGTTGCTTTGTCATGAATTCGTAAAATATTTTCAACTGTGTCATGGATTTGTAATATTCAAAGTGGAGGGGCCAATATGGCTAGGAATCCTACCGTTGAATTATCAATTTTGAACCATTATAATTCCTATGATAGAGAATATTTTTGCTATTGGTTTTCATCATCAGTCCCTTTCTAGTACAGAGAGAGGTGAGATTTTACTGCAAAATGAAAGCACGCAAGAACATTTCTATCAATCTCAGCTGGAGCAATATGGTGTTAAGGCAGCGACCTTATTGAAAACTTGCAACAGAATGGAGCTCTATGGATATGGAGATATAGCCGGGGCCGAAAAGTTATTTTTCAGTCTGTTTCCAGAAAGTGCATCCTTCCAAGGTCGACATTCTGTAAAAGTCGGGGCAGAAGGTATGCATCATATATTCAAGGTAGCCTCCGGTTTGGATTCTCAATTGTTGGGAGATCAAGAAATTGTCAGTCAATTTAAACAATCTTTTCAGGCTTCTAAGTCTCAAAACCTTTTGGATGGTTTTATGGAGCGATTGGCCAATACCTGTCTCCAAGCATCGAAGCAGATCCGCAAAAAGACTAAATTAACACAAGGAACGACTTCTTTGTCGTATGCCGCAATTCAAATATTGAAGCAATTATCCTTGCCATGCAATTCGAGCGTGCTTATTGTAGGTTTGGGCAAGTTTGGAACCAGTATTGCGAAAAACATTGATGCTTATTTCCCAGCTTTACAACTGACTGTTGCCAACCGAACCATCTCGAAAAGTTTGGATTTGGCTGAGCGTATTTCTTGCGAAGTGTTGGCATTGGAATTGGTGAAAGAACAAATTTCAAATTTTGATGTAGTCATCAGTGCTATTGAAATGCGTGAATATCTATGGAGTGCTCGAAATTATGAGGAATCACCAAGCCAGATCATTATTGATCTTTCGGTACCATCACCGATTCATCCCGATGTTCAGCAGGTAACTGGAATCCGATATTACTCTATAGAAGAAGCAACTCAAATTGTCAATGAAACTTGGAAAGAACGAGAAGCTTCCATCGCTCCTGCATTAGAAATTATTGATGAGTTTAAAAATGAATTCATTAGTTGGAGTAAAACCTATAGTCATTCTGGGGTTATTCAAGAATGGAAGTCCAAGCTCGAAGAAACGGCTGAGATTTGTCCTTTTTTCTCTACGATGGAAGAGACCGAAAAAAGCTATTACATGCAGAAAAGTATGGGCTTATTCGTCAAGTTTTTGAAGGAAGAAACTTCCGTTGTCCCAGACGGAAATTTGATTCATGCTTATCTTAAAAACGGTTAGGATTGGAAAAACAATGGATAAGAATTGGTACCCGGGAGAGTCAATTGGCGCTCTGGCAAGCCGAGTATGTGAAAGCTGCCTTTGAATCCAAGGGGTATGCTTGTGTCCTAGTACCAATTACCAGCGATGGCGAAATTGAAACAGTAAAGCCTTTATATGAAATGGGCGTGACCGGTGTCTTTACAAAAACATTGGATAGCGCATTACTTGCTGGACAAATTGATATTGCCGTACATTCATTAAAAGATGTACCGACTCAATTAGCAGAAGGCATTACCTTGGCTGCCGTTCCGCAACGTGGTGATTATCGAGATGCTTTAGTCACAAAAGCAGCCTCATTAGATTGGGATCATTTGCATGCGGTCATTGCTACCAGTAGTATACGAAGAAAAGCACAATGGACCTATCGTTATAAACATCACCGGACGGATAATATCCGAGGAAATATCAATACAAGATTGGCTAAATTGGTGTCCAATCCGGATTGGCATGGGGCGATTTTTGCGGCAGTAGGGATCGAGCGAATTCAGTTGGAGGTTCCGCATATGACCATGTTGGATTGGATGATACCCGCACCCTCACAAGGTGCATTAGGCATTGTTTGTCGAACGGATGATGAAGCTATGAAAGCGATTTGTGGTCATCTTGAAGATCGTCCAACACGTTTTGCGGTGGAGGTAGAACGTGGTTTTTTACGAGCATTGATGGGTGGTTGTGCAACTCCCATTGCTTGTCATGCAAGGATGGAAGATGGTTTATTACACGCCGTTGGACAGGTCATTTCCTTGGATGAAGAGCCTATTAAAAAAGAAATCCGTCAATCTTTCAATCCTACATCATCCGCGGATATTGCTCAGCAATTGGCCGGAGAAATATTGGCAGATGGTGGAGAAAAGATCATCGAAAAAATGAGAAAATCCATATAATGCGTTGGAATCATAGTATAACGATTTGTCGTAAGATTCGTAAAGAATCCAAAAAAAGATTAGAGTCTGCAGGCATCCGAGTTGATGATGTAGATGTGGTTGATATTTCTTATCGATTGGAAGATGCATTGGTTGATATTATCAATCGAGAATCGGCTCCCTTTGTGTTCACTAGTAAAAATGGTGTTAAAGGCATTTTGAATTTAGAAGAGAAGGCAGATGTCGAACTTCGCTCCAAGGAGTGCTATTGTATTGCTCCAGTAACTAGAGATTTTGCACTTTTATCGGGCTTTCGCCCAAAAGGGGAGGGTAAGGATTCTTTGGAATTGGCTGATTGTATAGCGGAACAAGGGGAAACAAAGGTGTTACATTCCACGGCGGTACATCGCAGAGAAGAATTATACAAGCGTTTGGGAGAAAGGTCTATCGAAATAGAGCCATTGATCACTTATGAAAAAAGTGTTTTAGATCTGGATTTTGAAAAAACGAATATGTTGATGTTTTTCAGTCCTAGTCAGGTCGATGGCTATTTGAAGAAGACAGAAATCCATCCTGAATGTATGGTTTTTTGTATCGGAGAAACCACTGCAAATTATTTAAAAACAAAAGGGCACGAACAAATTATTGTTTCCAAGAAATCTTCGGAAAAATCTATGGTCGATGCTGTATTAAGATATTGTAAAACGAATGAGTAAAGAACATTTATTTCTAAGAGCTCTACGGGGCGAACAAGTTGAACGGCCTCCCGTGTGGTTGATGCGACAAGCAGGTCGCTATCTTCCGGAGTATATGGAGTTGAAAAGAAAGTACGATTTTTTCACTAGAATTCGGACGCCAGAATTAGCAACGGAAATTACGATTCAACCGATAGATATTGTTGGACCAGATGCTGCCATTCTTTTCTCTGATATTTTGGTAATTCCAGAGGCCATGGGTGTGGAGGTTCAGATGATTGCCGGTAAAGGGCCGTATCTTCCAAAGACTATGCAGACGAAGGAAGATATTGATAATCTACGCGTCAAAGATGCTGAATTTGATTTACAGTATGTCTACGATGCGATTCGATTGACCAAACAGGAATTGGCAGGCCGTGTGCCGCTGATAGGTTTTGCTGGAGCACCGTTTACGATATTTTGCTATATGGTCGAAGGCGAGGGGAGTAAAACATTTTCCAAAGCGAAATCACTCTGTTTTGCCGAACCAGCATTAGCAAAATCCTTACTGTCTAAAATAACGGATGTCACGATTGCCTACCTCTTGAAAAAAATAGAAGCTGGTGCAGACGCGATTCAGGTTTTTGATAGTTGGAGCGGATTATTGTCGCCTCATGATTTTATGGAATTTTCATTTCCATATTTACAAAGAATACATGATGCGATTCGATCTAAGGTGCCGGTGATTTTATTTCCTAAAGGAAGTGATTATGCCTTGAAGGAATTAAATGATTTGAATCCTGCTGCCATCGGATTGGACTGGACGATTAGTCCGAAGAAAGCGCGACAACTCGCTCCTGATGTCACATTGCAAGGTAATTTTGATCCTTCAAAATTGTATATGTCCCGCGAAGAAATTATGCGTCAGACCACCGATATGATTCACCAATTTGGTATGCAACGATATGTAGCTAATTTGGGACATGGTATGATGCCAACCATTCCGGTGGATTCCGTTAAAGCATTTATAGAGGCAGTCAAAAGCTATGAAGAGTTATAGAGAATCCTTTTATCAGCACATAGAGCAGTTACAGGATACCATTTGTCAACGCTTAGAAGCCTTGGATGGCCAAGCTCGTTTTCGCGAAGATCTCTGGGAACGAACAGGTGGTGGCGGAGGACGTACTCGTGTCATTGCCGATGGACAGGTCTTTGAAAAAGGCGGTGTTAATATATCTGGAGTACACGGACGATTACCAGAAAGCATGACCCAATATCTCAAAGTCGAGCACAATCAATTTTTTGCTTGTGGTATCTCTTTGGTCATTCATCCTAAAAGTCCTTTTGTCCCAACTGTACATGCCAATTTTAGGTATTTTGAATTGTACAATGAAGAGGAAGAAGTGGTGGATCAATGGTTTGCGGGAGGTGCGGATTTAACACCATACTATTTAGATGAGAGCGATGTTCGACATTTTCATCAGGTATGGAAAGATGTTTGTGATCGATATGATACGGCCTTTTATCCGAAGTACAAAAAGGCTTGTGACGATTATTTTTACAATCACCATAGAGACGAGGCTCGAGGTATAGGAGGATTGTTTTTTGATTATTTAAGACCAAGCGATCAACATAGCAGTGATTTTTGGAGAGATTTTACGGTGGATAACTCTCACGCTTTTATCGATGCTTATGTACCGATTGTAGAACATCAACAATCTAAAACGTACAGCGAAAAACAACGGACCTGGCAAGAAATTCGACGTGGTCGATATGTCGAGTTTAATCTGGTACATGATAAGGGTACTTTATTTGGATTAAAAACCAAAGGGCGTATAGAATCCATATTTATGAGTTTACCTCCTCAAGTACGATGGGAGTATGATTTTCAAGTAGAGCCGGATTCTGAAGAGGCAAAATTACTAGAGGTGCTACGAAGACCTAAAAACTGGATATAGTAAAACGATGATGTATACGAGACCTAGAATATTAAGAAGAACGGCGGCCATTCGAGGGATGGTTCGTGAAACGATATTAACACCTGCTGATTTTATAGCACCACTCTTTATTGAGGAAGGAGAAGGACAAGAAAAAGAAATTCCTTCCTTGCCTGGATATTATCGAAGATCGCTCGATTTGACGATAAAAGAAGTCGAATCGCTTTGGTCCTTGGGTATCAAATCTGTTTTACTATTTGTAAAAGTGGAAGAGGCTGATAAGGATAATCTAGGCACGGAAGCCTTGAATGATCTAGGTCTGATGCAACGTTCGATTCGTGCCATCAAACAGGCCATTCCTGATATTTGCGTTATGACAGATGTGGCCTTGGATCCTTATTCTAGCTATGGTCATGACGGAATCGTTGAAGATGGTGTAATTATTAATGACCGAAGTGCGGATGTTTTAGCAAAAATGGCCGTAAGCCATGCTATGGCAGGGGCTGATTTCGTGGCTCCAAGTGATATGATGGATGGAAGAATTAGCTTGATTCGAGAAGGACTGGAATTGGAAGGGTTCCACGAAACGGGTATTATGAGTTATAGTGCAAAATATGCCTCAAGTTTTTATGGTCCATTTCGAGATGCATTGGATTCAGCTCCGAAGTTTGGGGATAAGAAAACGTATCAGATGGATCCGGCGAATCGAATTGAGGCATTGAAAGAAGTCTATCTTGATATTGAAGAAGGGGCGGATATTGTTATGGTAAAACCGGCCTTGTCTTATTTGGATATTATTCGAGAAGTGAAAAATCAATCTCAGGTTCCAGTGAGTGCTTATAATGTAAGTGGTGAATATGCCATGATTAAAGCGGCCGCAAAACAGGGGTGGCTTGACGAACAAGCTGCCATGTGGGAATCTATATTATCGATAAAGCGCGCTGGAGCGGATCTTATTGCCAGTTATTTTGCTAAAACCATTGCTGAACAATTATAAAATAATCCATGAGCTATACATATTCCAATAGTACATTGGCTTTCAATCGAGCGCAGCAGCGCATACCAGGTGGTGTAAATTCACCGGTTCGAGCTTTCAAAAGTGTAGGAGGTACGCCCATATTTATGAAGGCTGGAAAAGGCACTTATCTGACGGATATTGACGATCAGAGCTATATTGACTTGATTAATTCTTGGGGCCCAATGATTCTTGGTCATAGCCATCCTCAAGTGGTGGAAGCGGTTCGAAAACAGGCACTTCAATTGTTTTCTTCAGGTACCCCTTCCGAACTAGAATCGGAAATGGCCGAACAAATTCATGCCATGGTTCCTACAGCCGAACTCATTCGTTTGGTCAACAGTGGTACAGAGGCATGCATGAGTGCCATTCGATTGGCTCGGGGATATACTGGACGACATAAGTTCATCAAATTTGCTGGAAATTATCATGGACATGCGGATTGCTTTTTGGTGAAGGCTGGAAGTGGTTTGGCCACCTTTGATATAGAAAAAGTGCCTGGGGTTACACCTGGTGTCGGTCAGGATACGCTGATTGCACAGTATAACAATCTGGATCAAGTAAAAGAATTAGTCGCTTTACATCCCGACGAAATTGCTGCAATTATCCTAGAACCGATTGCTGGTAATATGGGCTGTATTCCTCCAACATCCGGTTTTTTAGAAGGGCTACGTAGCGTTTGTGATGAACATGGTATTGTATTGATCTTTGATGAGGTCATGACCGGATTTCGAGTATCTGCTGGTGGGGCCCAAGAATTATATGGAGTGGAAGCCGATTTATGTACCTATGGTAAAATTATTGGTGGAGGTATGCCTATTGGAGCTTTCGCTGGAAAACGAAAGATTATGGAGCATATTGCCCCACTTGGATCGGTCTATCAGGCAGGGACCCTGAGTGGTAATCCTCTGGCCGTTACCGCAGGTAGAGAAACGCTTCGAATATTACAAGAAAACCCAGCTTTTTACGATCAGTTGGATCAAAACGGTCAACAATTGAAAACGGATTTATTGGCCATCTTTTCAGAAAAAGGAATGCCCGTCAGTATCAATCAGGTTGGTAGTATGATTAGTGTTCATTTTACCGAGCATAGCGTCAACCATTATGATGACTCTGCTGTTTGTAATCATGATATGTTTAAGGAATATTTCCATCATATGTTGGCATCAGGTATTTATTTACCGCCATCTTCCTATGAGAGTTGGTTTTTTAATATTCAATTGGGAGATCAAGAAATAGACCATATTCTTCATTCAACCAAAATGTTTAAATCTTAAATTATGTCGCATAAGAAGGCCATATTATTATTGAATTTAGGTTCACCAAAGTCTACGGATACAGCGGATGTTCGCTCGTACTTGAATCAATTTTTAATGGACGAAAAGGTCATCGATGTTCCATATTTACTTCGATTGCTCTTGGTTCGAGGTATTATATCGCCTTTTCGGGCACGAGAGAGTGCTAAAAAATATAAGACAATTTGGACGGATGAAGGTTCTCCACTGGTCGTGATTACGGAGAAATTGACACAACAAGTCGAGGATTTTAGTGGTTATCCCTGCTATTTTTCGATGCGTTATGCGACGCATGCACCTCAAGATGTCATGCAACAAATGCAACAGGATCATCCTGATTTAGAAGAAGTCATTTTACTTCCGCTCTATCCTCATTATGCGATGAGCAGTTATGAAACCGGTGTGGATTATGCTGTGATGGCGCATCAAAAAGGATCCTTTAGTTTTAATCTTAAAATTGTTCCTCCTTTTTACAATCAAGGACATTATATTGATGCCTTGGCCGAAAGGATGGAAGACAGTTTGAAAGAGGATTATGATCAGGTCTTATTTAGTTATCACGGGATTCCAGAGCGACATGTCAAGAAAACCGATGTGACCAAAAATCATTGTTTGAAAATAGATAATTGCTGTTCTGTAGATTCGGAGGCACACCAATATTGCTACAGACATCAGATTATTGAAACGACGCATCTTACTGCTCAGAAACTGGGTATTCCTGAGGGGAAATATGCTTACTCTTTCCAATCAAGATTGGGGGCGGATGCCTGGTTGAAACCTTATACGGCTAAACGCTTGTCCGAATTGCCAAAAGAGGGGATCAAAAAATTAGTCATTGCTTGTCCAGCCTTTGTGAGTGATTGTCTAGAAACATTGGAAGAAATCCACGAAGAAGGGCGTGAAATTTTCATGGAAGCTGGCGGAGAATCTTTCACGGTGGTTCCTTGTTTAAATAATGAAATGACATGGGTGAAAGCCATTGATACCTTATTGGAAACGGCCGAATAATGCTGTATGTAAAAGCATTGCATATCATTTTTGTGGTCACCTGGTTTAGTGGCATGTTTTATTTAGTGCGCTTATTCATTTATCATCGAGAGGCACAAGATAAAGTAGCTATTGAACGGGATATCTTGTCCAAACAATATGCGATCATGATACCTCGATTACTGTTTGGAATCACCTTGCCATCAGCCATATTAACCTTGGTTTTTGGATTGACCTTGGTATCGTATTATATCCAAATTCCGACTTGGCTTTGGATTAAATTTTCCATTTTGATACCGCTATTTGCCTATCATGCCAGTTTGCATTATATCTATAAACTTCAGAAAAAAGGCGATTTTCGATATAGCAGTAATCAGCTCCGAGTATGGAATGAAGTAGCCACGTTGTTTTTGTTTGCGATCGTTTTTTTGGCTGTTGTAAAAAATGGCTTGAGTATGCTATATGGTGTACTAGGGGTGATTGCCCTAGCGATCGTTTTGATGATAGCAATCCGCATCTATAAAAGACTTCGTACATCATAGGGAGGTCCATCAGATCTGGTCTGTCAGAATTCTTGGGTGCAGCTTAGGCACTTCATGCTCTTTATATCAAGAGCATGACGACGGCCATCAAGACCATACTCACATCTTCAACGATGGTTACGGTACTCATCGGTAGATTAAATACATCTCCAAGACAAGCACATTTGATAGCTCGTTTATTCAAATTGCTTTCTACAACACCGATGGTACTGATACCGAGAATAATAATGGTGGCGATATTAATAGCAGTTGGGAAAATATTGATGAGATAAGCGATGCCGAGTGCTAATTCGACAAATGGATAGATAAATCCCCACGTTTTCCATCGTTTTGCTACGATATCATACATGGAATAGCTGTCCGCGAATCCCGATATATTGAGCAGCTTGAAAAAAGCAAATACGATAAAGAATCCTGCCATGAAATGCCGCATTAAGAGCATGCCGTTAAAATCGTTCCAAGGATACTGTGCCAACACACTAACCCCTAGAATAAAGCTCACGATGAGAATCAAGGGTTTATAGGTATGGATTGATTTTTCTGGAAGAGGTGTTTCCTCGATCTGCTTTTCCTCTGAAACTAGATTGATAAGCGGTGCTTTCTCACTTAATAGGTATTTGCCGGTCGCTTCCTGTAATTGCTTCAAGGAAACCGATTTATCCAAATCTACTTCTGCCAAGGGAGGTGAGAGACTAACAATAGCTCGTCGCACACCTTCCACCGACTCTAATTTTTTTTGGACTGATGCTACACATCCTCCACATGTCATTCCTTCTACTACATATTCTTTTTTCATTTGTCCAAATTTTATCTATTGATCTACCCTTGATCCAAGGGTACTATTTAGTACTCATGTTTTCCAATATTCCATCCTTTCTTTGATAGAAATTTCTCGCCGTCATCTGCTGCAGGCTTTTCAAGTTGGGTACCCATGCTGTCATTCCAGCGATTTAAGTATCCAAATAGCGCAATGACACCTAGAATTTCTACGATTTCGCCATCATCCCAATGCTGACGCATGTTTTCAGCGACTTCATCGGATACGCCATTTGGAACAGAAGAGGCAGCAATGGCCAAATCAAATGCCGCTCGTTCTGCATCGGTAAAGGCAGGATATGTTTTGTAATCCCAGATATTATTCATTTTATCTTCATGAGAACCATATCGTTCGGCCGCACGGATGGCATGCGCTTCACAATATCGGCATCCTGTTGTCATAGAAGAGAGGTAGGCAATGAGTCTTTTTAAAGAACTGGTTACTCGACCCTTGTTTTCCATGACGGCTTGATTCATTTCTACAAACGCATTCGCGATTCTAGGTCGATGCATCATAGTAAATAAACTATTGGGCGTAAAACCCAAGGTTTCTTCGTAAAAATCAGCCATGGTTTTTGCTTCTTCCGTGGCATTTCTATCTAAAGGATGCACTAATGGTCTTTTCATTTTTTTGTTTTTTATATTCAGATCAAAGTACTATATATTATACTATTATTCATAAAGGAAATGTCATTTTTATATAAAATGTTTACAGATCGAAAGCACTGTTTTTTAGGATCGAATTTGATGGAAGGATTCATTCGATTGGACTAGTGCTGTGTAAGTGTGGGCTTTGCCCAGATCCGACTGACTATCAAGGAAGTCGGAGCCGAACGAAAGTGAGCACTGGAACATAACGACCCGCGATCGTACGTCAGTACGCCCGCGGGTAGGCCCCTTATTTTTATATAGAGTCTATTCTTTTTGCTTGGTACATTGATTATATTTATGTCCGTAACAATACATTTCTATCATGACCCCACTCATCTCTTCCTGGGAAGATTATCAACGATGTTATGCCGAAAGTGTGGCTGATCCCGCAGGCTTTTGGAAACGAGAAGCAGAACAATTCGTCTGGGAGAAACCCTTCGAAAAAACCGTAGAATGGAATTTTGAAGAACCTGATGTGCAGTGGTTTATCGGTGGAAAAACAAATATCACTGTGAATTGCCTCGATCGACATATCGAACGTCGCGGTGATCAAGTGGCTTTTTTGTGGGAGCCGAATGAGCCTGGTGAATCTACTCGAAGTTTGACGTATCGGACCTTGTTGGCGGAGGTCAATCGATGCGCCAATGCTTTGAAAGCGCGAGGTATCAAAAAGGGCGATAAGGTGGTCGTATATATGCCGATGATTCCTGAATTGTCAATTGCATTATTGGCTTGTGCTCGAATAGGAGCGGTTCATTCTGTGGTTTTTGCTGGATTTTCGGCGCAAGCGCTCAGCGATCGAGTGGATGATGCTCAGGCGAAAATGATTATTTGTGCTGATTATAATCGACGAGGTGCTAAGCATATTCCCGTGAAGGCAGTGGTTGACCAGGCCATGGACCTTGGGTGTAATTCCGTAAAGACGGTGTTGGTCTACAATAATACGGGAAAAGAAGTCCACTGGAGTGATGATGTGGATGTCTGGTGGCATGATTTGGTTCCTCAACAATCTAATAAATGTGAGCCAGAATGGATGGATAGTGAAGATTTGCTATTTATCCTGTATACATCGGGATCTACGGGTAAACCGAAGGGTGTCGTACATACCTGCGCTGGATATATGGTGTATAGTTGCTATAGTTTTAGAAATGTGTTTCAGTATAAAGAAGGGGATATTTACTGGTGTACGGCGGATGTCGGTTGGATTACTGGGCATAGCTATATTATCTACGGTCCTTTGTTAGCGGGTGCGACTTCTTTGATGTTTGAAGGGGTGCCAACGTACCCGGATGCTGGACGTTTCTGGCAAATCTGTGATAAGTATCAGGTCAATCAGTTTTACACGGCGCCGACGGCCATACGCGCTTTGATGGCGCAAGGCGATCAATGGCCCGCTCAATATTCTTTGGATAGTCTGAAAGTCTTAGGGTCGGTCGGTGAACCGATCAACGAAGAGGCTTGGAATTGGTATGATCAACATATCGGGCATGGAAAGGTACCAATCGTAGATACTTGGTTTCAAACAGAGACGGGTGGAATATTGATTACGCCGTTGCCGGGTATCACCGATACAAAACCAACCTATGCGAGCTATCCAATGCCGGGTATTCAAACCATTTTGGTCGACGCTGAGGGACAAGAAATTACAGAAAATGAAGTAGAAGGCTTGCTTTGTATTCGCTTTCCTTGGCCTTCTATGCTGAGGACCACTTATGGTGATCACGAGCGTTGTAGACAGGTTTATTTTTCATCGTTTAAAGGCTTGTATTTTACAGGAGATGGAGCTAGACGTGATGCAGATGGTCGATTGCGTATCATCGGACGGGTCGATGATGTGATCAATGTTTCCGGACATCGCATGGGGACAGCAGAGGTGGAAAATGCGATTAATGAGCATCCCAATGTCGTCGAATCCGCTATCGTGGGCTATCCGCATGCGATTAAGGGACAGGGATTATATGCCTATGTAATTACGCAAGATAAAGCGTTGGATGATGCTTTTCGTCAAGAAATATTGGAGGTAGTGACTCGGGAAATAGGTCCGATTGCCAAACCCGATAAAATACAGTTTGTAGAAGGGCTTCCCAAGACGAGATCGGGTAAAATTATGCGTCGCATTTTGCGAAAGATTGCGGCCCGAGAAGAATCGAATCTAGGTGATATTTCGACCTTATTGAATCCAGATGTGGTCCAATCGGTGATTGATGGTGTTTTGGACTAAGCCTGTATTATTTGGCTAATTTTGGGAAGGGGCCGCCTTCTTCGATGTACTTAGTTGCTTCTTTATTGTAGCTGTAGTAGTCAAATTGGATGGATGGGTCTTGTTGGCTCATGGAATTTAAGGTATCTATGGTACTTTCCCATTTTTCAAAAGCTACAGCCGAAGAACCTTCTTTATGTTCTCTGCTTTTCCACATATCAATTTTTAATTTGTGTGTATTGCGAAAATCTGGACGTTCTTTATTGTCCTGAATGATTTCTAATACTTCTCCGTCGATTTCTCCATCGAGTTCAAAGACAACATTAGAAAGTAACATATCGGCTTCTTCTCGGAGGAAGGATTCTGAATTTTCTTTTTTATCTCCCCACTTTAAATGAAAGTCTTTGATGCGGCTTAGATCCTCTGATGCTTTGTTATCGGCATGTGATATTTCATGTATTATGGTGTTGAAAGAATCTTTGTCATCGGGGCCCTTGCGTAGATAGATCATGTCCGTCCACACCTCGTATTGTCCCATAACCTTTTGATCCGTCAAGACGTCTGGAGGAAAGTCGCTTTGGTCTGTACTTAAGAAAGCTTTATTATCTGCCGCGTATTGTCGAAGGACGGTGGCCAGATGTGCGTAACGTTCCTTCGTGGCCTCATCCAATTGTAAGGCTTCCGTCTGATCGTCTGCCATCAAAGCGGTCAATTTATCGGCAGTTTCTATCAAGGCGGCTGCACCAGCTGGGTTTCCCGAAACCGTTTTTGTTGATTGTTCGGAAGCCCCATTGGCTAAGGCGTGCATGTCGTTTTGAGCGGAGACCTGTTCGGAGCCATTGGCTAATTGATAGATGGGGTTCTCCTTCTCTGCATTGGAAATGCTCGTTCCCGACTGGTCAGCGGCAGGCGCAGCAGTCTGTTCTTGTTTTGGTTTTTTTTCGGACATAATCAATGATCCTTTGGGTATCAGTAAGATACAACAAATTATGAAGAATTTCAAGTGGTATTTAGATACTTTTAAGGGCGTGCCAGCGTGTGGGCACGCTGTCGCGTCATTCGCTACTAATGTGCTCGTACCTGCGCGCATTCCGCTGCTACCGCTCACGCGTCGAGATTAATGAGCCGAGAGTCTTAGTCTATAAAATATGATTTATGGAAGGAATTGTATTTTTTTTACGCAGGATTGCAACGCCTTTCGGAATTGGTCCATAGTAAGAGATGTAAGACCTTGAATCATCAGCTGATACGATAAGGATTAGAATCATTAAAAAATGAAAAGATGAAATCAACAATATATATACTTTGCCTGTTCTTTTTGGTCGGCTTATTTTCTTGCGAAAAAGATCGAATCATTGTAAATACGGAGGTGGATGTTCCGAAACCAGAAATCATAAAAATTGAGACCTCTTTGGTAGTCTATGTGTCGGATTACTGGGGAGATCATGCCCGCGCATTTGTTACCGTCGATGGTCAAACGGTTCAGACCGATGAACGCGGAAGAGCTTTCTTGAAATTGAAGAGCGTACATGCCAGTGGTGATATAGTTACTATTGAAGCTGATAATCGAATTCGATTGGACAAGCGCATACTTCTGATTCCTGGAGAAAAGAATATTCAACATGTTTATCTTGAAAAACCTACGACTTGGAATGATGGAGAAGCAGACGTGGTCAACGTCCTTGAAACCAGTACTTTCAAGATGACCATTCCCTCGAATGCGCTTCAATACAAAGATGGTTCGGGTCCTTACTCAGGAGACTATAGAATACAATACGAGTATATTGCCGGAGATGATCCTTTACTGGAGTCCAAAATGTCTGGAGCACTTTTGAGTTATGAGACGGATCAGGGTATGCGATCATTACGAAATTTTGGCATGTTGAAAGTCCTCATTTTTGCAACAACTGGAGAAGCTTTAGATGTGGCTGAAGGACAGAAAGTTAGTATGGAATATACCATATCCAACGAACTGTTGAGCGATGCTCCTTCAACCATTCCTACCTTTTGGTTGGACGAAAATACAGGACTTTGGCAAGAAGAGGGAAGTGCCAGCTTAAGTGGAAATACCTACGAATTTGAAGTAGAGCATTTTACTTGGTGGGCCTGTCAAATATATGCTTGTGCAGAAGAAGTGGTCATTGTTCAAGGTAGTTTGTTACTAGATGATGGGTCTCCATGTTCGGGATGTGATGTAGAAATTATCGGGAATGAGGCTTCGATCACAAGGACGACCTCTAGTGCTGGGAATTTTGCTGTATTCTCTTGCCCAAATGAGAGTTATGAACTTGTTGGCTATTATCGAGGAATTCATTGTGCAGATAATACGGGATATTCCTTAGGAAATTATTCTGTGGGAAGTGAGGATGTCGACTGGGGCGATATATTGATTGATGATCCCGATATCATTTCGATCAGTGGCACCATTTTTAGTTGTGAGCCGGGAGAAACGGAAGAGGGTAGTTATTTAATTATTGATAATGAAGAGATTGTTGAAACCTACGGGGCAGGATTATTTGATTTTCTTGCTTGTTACGAGGACAACAGCACTTTAGTATTGGAAGGATTTGATGAGGCGGGATTGTTGATGAGT
>JAHDFB010000031.1 GCA_020628475.1 Saprospiraceae bacterium
AAATATAGCAGCACTTTCAGAACATACCAGCCTGCCATTTATCATGAAAATGGTCAACGATGTGTACAAGAAGAAAGATCGAGATATATTTCAAAAAGTATATCAAAATGCTCCTGAACTTTTCTTGAAAGTTCTTGAGGTAGATGTATCCAAAAAGGATCCCAATCTCATAGCTCAAGCCGTATCGACCTTAAACAATTGGTCGCAAGAAGAAATGAATGAGGAGAAATCGGATCGCTCGGATGTTATTCGCTTTTTTAACATCCTAAAGTCAGAAAATCTTCAATATTTGAGAACCAGTCAATTTGTACAAGAAAATTACCGATACTATCAACTTGTACCTGGAAGATATGATGGCAACTTTCCTATTTCTGAACTTCCAAAACCAGCTATTTAAGAATGAAAAATACATTTCAAGCAATTGTCATCGGGGCAGGAATGAGTGGAAGTTGGGTTGCCAAAGAACTCTGCGATCGAGGCATCGAAACCTTACTTTTAGATCGAGGACCTGACGTAAAACATTTGGCAGATTATCCAACGACGAACATGCAACCTTGGGAGTTTGAACTTCGAGGTAGAATCCCTGCAAAAGAAGTAGAAGCCAACCCAATAGCTACACAATGTTATAATTATTATGAGGGATCCAAACACTTTTTTGTAAAAGATGCTGAGCATCCCTATGTCCAAGAAAAACCATTCAGTTGGATTCGTGGTTATCAGGTTGGCGGAAAATCATTGCTTTGGGCTAGACAGGTACAACGTTGGAGCCAATACGATTTCGACACACCTAAAATGGATAAAAAAAGTATCGAATGGCCGATTTCTTATCAGGATATCGCTCCATGGTATGATAAAGTGGAAGAATTTATAGGAGTTTCTGGTGCCTATGATGGGTTAGACACCCTCCCCGATGGAAAATTTTTGAAACCAGTCGGATTGTCTGTCGTTGAGAATCAATTCAGAGATGTGATCAAAGAACATTATTCCGATCGACATGTCATTTATGGGCGCTGTGCGCACCTGACCGAAGTGAAAGATATCCACAGACAGCAAGGACGTGGACTCTGTCAGCATCGTGTTATCTGTGAACGCGGTTGTCCTTTCGGGGGTTATTTTTCAGCAAATGCTTCGACCATTCCATGGGCCTTGCGATCTAACCATTTAACGATCCGTCCAAATAGTGTGGTAGAATCCATCATTTATGATGAAAACAGCGAGCAGGCGAAGGGTGTGGTGGTCATTGATCGACTCAGTAAAGAAAGAATAGAAATTAAATCGAATGTGGTCTTTTTAAATGCCGGAACGCTAAATTCTAATCTGATTTTACTCAATTCAAAATCAGCGCGATTTCCTAATGGTTTGGGGAACGATTCTGGTATGCTAGGTAAGTTTGTGGCCTTCCACAATTATCGAGCACGCATGGATGCAGTTTGCCACGATTTCAAAGATCGAGTGATTGATGGTAAAAACATTACCAATGCCTATATGCCACGATTTAAAAATGTCAAAAAACAGGATCAAGCCTTTGTCCGTGGATATGCTATTGCCATTTTTGCCAATCGATACATACAAGAAGAGACTAAAGGCATTGGCCAAGAACTGCTGGACCAAATGACCATCCCAGCCAATTACGGACCATGGCGCGTGCATGCCATGATGATGGGAGAAACCATTCCAAAAGAATCAAGTCATGTTCGATTACACGAAGAACTCAAAGACCCTTGGGGCATTCCTCAATTAATCACAAACATTGATTATGATGAAAATGATGCCTTGATGGCAGAAGATTTCTACCAAGAAGCGGAGGCTATGTTCAAAAAAGCGGGCTATACTGATATTACACGAATTGATACCAAACAAGCGCCCGGATTAGACATTCATCACATGGGAGGCGTCCGCATGGGAACAAATCCTTCAAATTCTTTGCTCAATGCAGACAACCAAATGCACGCTTGTAAGAATCTATATGTCAGCGATGGTGCTTGTATGAGTTCCACCGCCACCCAAAACCCATCATTAACTTTCATGGCCCTTTCTGCACGAGCGGCCAATCATGCTGTTGAAAATCTCGATTTAAAAAAGAATATTTAATGCTTCAAAACTGTTCAAATTTCATGTTAACAACAAGATTTGCCCTACTCTTACTCACACTATTAACTTGTTCTTATCAATTCAGTACCGCTCAAAATGTAATTCGTTGCCATACTGACGAACGCGCTTTTAATGCCTACGATGATTACGATGCCTTTCAAAAATCAGTTGAAAAAGGCATTCAAAAATTCTATCAAAATCCGACAAACAACAAAAGTTCGGTAGTGATTACGATTCCCGTGCATGTTGTTATCGTACATAATCCAGGCGAAGCGATAGGTACTGGTAATAATCTTTCGGTCGAACGTATCCAATCTCAAATAGATGTGCTCAATGAGGATTTCAGACGACTTAACTCAGACGCATCCAACACGCCTAGTGAATTCGCCGCTGCAGATACAGAAATTGAATTCTGCCTTGCTGTTGTCGATGAAAACGGGAATGCAACAGATGGGATTACTCGTTATGGAACAAATCTAAATATGAATAGCAGTGAAAGCGCTATAAAAAATGCCACGAGATGGAACCGTGATCTATACTTAAATATGTGGTCTGCTCCCAATCTAGGAGGATTATTGGGATGGGCCTATCTTCCTTCAACCACCTCTTTACCCAGCGCCACTCTTGATGGCATCGTGGTGGCTACAGGATCCTTTGGTGGCCCAGGACAAGCGACCAACGCTCCATATCATCTCGGTCGAACAGCCACTCATGAAGTAGGACATTATCTTGGACTACGCCATGTTTGGAGAAGTAGTGGATGTGGAGCAGATGACGGATTTGCGGATACCCCGCTTCAAGATGATGAAAACTACGGTTGCCCCAATCACCCGAGTCCTTCTTGTTCTAACAATGGAGATATGTTTATGAATTACATGGATTATGTCAACGACAACTGTATGAATGCATTTACATCGGACCAAGGTGATTACATGCAATTGATCCTCAATACATCTCGATCCTCTTTATTAAGTTCAGCAGCTACCGCTTGTGCGACGACACCTCCATTGGAGTTGGATTTGGTCTTTTCTCAAGATGTGTTATGTAATGGAAACAATACCGGATCCATCGAAGTAGAAGCAACGGGAGGAACCCCACCCTATGAATACAATATTAATAATGGCGCTTACCAAAATACAGGTCTCTTCGAGAATCTGGTTGCAGGCACTTATGAAGTCGGTGTATTGGATGCCAATGGAGCTACGAATTCAGTCACGGTTGAAATACTCGAACCTACCTTACTCAATGCCTTCATATCAGCGGTCAATGACAATCCATGTGCAGGTGACGCACTCGGTAGTGCCTTTATAGAATTGGTGGGAGGAGCAGCGCCATACCAAGTCAATGGACAAATGGTGAATGGATCATCTTTTGCAATAACCAATTTACCGCAAGGAAGTTACTCGGCTTTGATTGTGGATGGTAATCAATGTACACAAAGCTTAGATTTCACTATTTCAGATCCACTACCAATCGCCATTTCTATTGATGAAATCAATCATGTCAGCTGCTTTGGGCAGAGCAACGGTACTTTCAGTTATTCGGTTTTCGGTGGAACACCCGAATACACCGTACGATTGGAAAATTCCGTTCTCAATTCAAACATCGTCACCAATCTTAGTGCCGGTGACTACCTCTTAGAAGTAGAGGACAATAATGGATGTACCTTAAGTCAAACCGTGACCATCGAACAACCGGACGAGCTATTGGCAGATGCCACAGTGGATCAATCTGAAATATGTCTTGGTGCAAATGATGGTGTTGCCACCATTATAGCAGAAGGAGGAACGACTCCGTATAATTATTTCCTTGATGACAATCCACCTACTTCCAATAATGTATTCGAAAACTTAGCACCGGGTCAACATCAAGTAAATATTATCGATTTGAACGGTTGCACCAGTACAACCAGCTTTGTAATCCAACTAGGATATTCGGTAGAAAGTAGTATCACTAGTCAAGAAAATGCAGCTTGTGGAATGAGCACGGGATCCGTGTCTGTTCTTGCTACAGAAGGTTCCGCACCCTACGATTACAGTATTCCTGCACTGAATCTATCGAATCAAACGGGTATATTTACCGACATAGCAGCGGGCATGTATACGGTAGAAATTACCGACGCCAATGGTTGTATGACCGAGCAAACGGTTAACATCATGGAAGAAACGGCTACGGAATTAACCGTGGTTGAAAGCGTGGACTTCGTTTGTAATGGAGAGAGCGATGGATCCTTCCAATTAGATCTGGAAAATGCTTCTGGTGCGGTTCAGTATAGCATCGATGGTCAAAGTTATCAAGACAGTCCAAACTTTACGGGGCTTTCAGCAGGCGATTATACATTCTATGCAACAGATGACTCTGGTTGTATCGCCCAGCTAACGCTTCAAATTATAGAAAATGAAGCAATCAACTATGACTATAATGTTATCAATCCGAGCTGTGCTGATGTGGGTACTGGTTCGATACAGGCGGCCGCAACAGGAGGTTCTGGTAACGGATTTAGTTATCACCTTCTATCTGCACCAAATGAAAGCAATGAAACTGGATTATTCCAAGGCCTAGATAATGGAACCGACATCTTAGTTATTACAGATTCCAATGGTTGTACGCAATCGTTTGAATTTGAAATCACGGCACCGCTTCCATTAACCATCAGTTCCATATCCACGATAGACACGGATTGTTATGAGAGTAATTCTGGAAGCGTCGACCTCGAGTTTACCAACAATCAGGGTGATGTCAACGTCGTGATCTTGGACGAGGACGGAAATACTGTTGATCAGAATGCCTTGGTGGCAGGAAGTTATCAGATTGAGGCAGTCGATGAAAATGGATGTTCGACCACTGGTAATTTCGATATTTTAGATGCCGATCCGATCGAATGGCAAATTGTGGAAAGTACGGATGCCAGTTGTGATGGTTCGATCCGCGGAACAGCCACCTTTGAGGCGTTGACAGGAGAAGCTCCATTTAGTTATACCGTTGGACAAACGACTAATGAGACCGGCATATTTGACAATTTCAATGCAGGTACATATGAGCTCACGATCACCGATAATACAGGGTGTTCGCGTGTGGTTCAATTCGATATTGGACAGCTGGAATCCTTCAGTTATCAAGTCGAGGAGTTGACAGATATCGATTGTTTTGGTGCAAACAATGGATCCGCTCTGATCGCTGCAGAAGGCACGGAAAACTATAGTTATAGACTCGATGGGCAAGAAAACACCACGGGACAGTTCAATGATTTGGCGGCAGGTATTTATCCATATGAAATTGAAAATGAGGAAAATTGCATCGTATACGATACGCTCGAAATCAAAGAACCGACAGCATTGACTGTGGCTATTATCGAAGAAGTGATCAATAATAATGATTTGACAGATATTACATTGATGGCAGAGGGCGGCACCGAACCTTATCAGTACAATGTGGATGGCGGACCATATCAAGATTCTCCTATATTCACGGATTTGGCAAATGATGAATACACCTTTACGGTGTTGGATGCCAACAATTGCGAGCAGATTATTAGTCAAGTGGTTTCCGACCTTTTGGATAATGAGGAAGATGTGATAGTGGTCTATCCAAATCCATTCAAAGAACTGCTGATCATTGACAATCATTCCTCGACCAATACGGTACACCGTGTGCAGATACGTACGATCGATGGTGCACTGGTCTATAGCCTTCAGCCTGATCCATCAGATGCCGGCTTGAAAACGAGGACTTTGGATGTATCGGATCTCACATCAGGGACCTATCTGATACAGATACAAACGGATCAAGGATCCATTCACAAAAAAATAATTCGTTATTAAAAGAGTTAAGGTCATCTACTGATAGATGGCCTTTTCTTTTTTCTGGGCGTGCCCAGATTGGGCAAGTATGCCCTGCTCTGGTCGGGCTATGCATGGTTTCATCCCTTCGGGACCACCTCCCTTGTCGGTGGCCATTCCTATCCCTCACGCAAATTCTTCAGATATGCCAGTGAAAATCGTACTTTTATGTATCATGAGTAAAGCCAAAATATATTCTAGCATAGTTTTTCTTCTACTACTAGCCTGTCAATCGTCCGATCCAACTTCTGACACGCCTTCAGAGGCTCCCATATTACAGATCGAATATAACGATCCAGAAGTTGATATTGTACAATTCAAAATGTTCCAAGGACTACATCTAAATCTGCCTAAAGACAGTATTGATGGTGTTTTTAGGGCCGCTGTTCCTTTAGATCATTTAGACGAAGCCATTTTCAGCTATGATATGCTGATTTACAAGAAAGATTCTACTGGAAAGCTAGAAGATAAAGAGCTGATCAAAGAGCACTTGTTACTCAATCAACAAGCACCTCATTCATCCGGAAAACAACTGATTTGGGTAGGGAAAAATCGGCAACATTACCAAGAAAAAAATGACTCGCTCATTGGTCGGCTTGAAACCATCTCGATGTCCAGTAAATTTCTGGATGCTCCTAGAAAGATAACGAGTTATTATCCAAAAAACTCCAGTAAGAATATACCACTGATGTATATGACAGATGGATCCGCGGTACAATATTATGCCCCTTATGTCGATTATCTCATTCAAAGTGGCCAAATTCAACCGATTCAATTGATTGGTATTCATTCCAGCAGAGACGAGCGCTATCAAGAATATGTTTACGGCAGTAATGACATGGACATCTTTGAGAAGCATGAACAATTTGTATTTGAAGAAGTACTTCCTAAGACAGAATCAGACATTCCCAATTGGGAGGGAGCTCGGTATTTCTATGGATTTTCCAATGGTGGAGCATTCTGTATGTATGCAGGAATCGAACATCCCACATTATTCGAAGAAATTATCGCCTTTTCCACGGCAGATTACATCTCACCGATGGCTCAATCTAGCCATTCGGCAAGATTTGAAGCAGATGCTTATCCCGCTTTTTACATGGGATCTGGCATCCATGAAGGCAGAATTCATACGGACAATATCTATTTTGTCGATATATTAAAGAAACACCATCAGAAGGTCGATTATAGAAACTTTACATCCGGGCATGACCATCATGTTTGGAGAATAGAGTTTCTAGATTATCTAGTAAAACGATTTTCTAAACAGTAACTCAATTACCGGTACGATCCATCTTGGCTAAGGGGGGGTAGCTGGGCGGTTTTACCGCCTCCCGAAGGGATGAGCTCCGCGATACAGCGAACGACCCGACCCGTCGTGAGCGTTCGTGAACGATGGGACGCCCCTATTCTATACTGAACTCTTTTTTAAAATGCTTACTTTTAGATAAAATATCTTTACGATGACGAAGCAAGAAATATTTGATCAATTTGAAGCACTAGGATCGGAAAGTGTCCGCAAAAGAAATCGTAAAAATGGAGCAACGGACAATCAATTCGGTGTTAAAATGGGTGACATTCGTAAAATCGCCAAGAAAATCAAAATCGATCACGCACTGGCCATGGAATTGTGGGATACAGAAAATCTGGAAGGCCGAATGCTTGCAATTTTGATTCTGGATTCGAAACAACTTTCGGCAGATAAACTGGACGAAATGGTGCAGTCTCTCCACTATTTTCATGTATCCGATTGGCTCAATGCCTATATCATCAAGAAGCATCCAGATCGAGAAAAACTCAGAAATCAATGGCTCAAATCAGACATACCCATGGCTGCCAGAGCTGGATGGAATTTGACCTCTATTCGAATCAAAGAAGATGCGGAAGGTCTAAATCTTCCTAAAATATTGCAACACTTAGAAAATCATATGTTGGACGCCCATCCAGACGCGCAGTGGACGATGAATTTTGCCCTTGTTGAAGTAGGTATCAATCACCCTGAACATCGAGAGGAGGCGCTACGGATCGGTGAAAAGCTCGGTGTATATAGTGATTATCGCGCTCCAAAAGGATGTACTTCTCCTTTCGCACCTATTTGGATTAATGAAATGGTCTCCCGTCAAAAGGCTTAATCCAGACTTTTCTCTCCAGTGATTTGAAACAATTGTGCTCCGTACTCTTGTTTTACATGTTCTAGGATATAACGATCCTTGAGTTGTTGTATAAGGCCATGATCAGAAAGTAATACCTTATCTCCTACTTCCAATTTTTCAGGCTTCGATAACTGAAGTGCTAAGCCTTTGTCCTCCGCCTGTTCAACATAAATGCGCACATGGCCGTAATAATGACGGACCAAGACCTTGGTTTGCTGCAATAAAGATGGGTCGTCCATATTTTCGATCAAAAAACGAGCAATGAAATATTCATGTCGTTCGATGTCCAAATTACCTGTACTTCCGATGGTCTTAAAGGTATCAAAGATGGGAATTCCAAGAAAAATCAATGGGAACATCCAAGAAAGCCAGCGCTTCTGATCAAAGGCCTGCATCTGACATCGGATCGCCTTAAATCCCAAGCCAAAGATCAAAGCTATAAAAGGAATTTCCGGTAAACAGTACCAATACAATTTGGTCTGACCAATAGAAATAACGAGTAAATGAGATAGGATCAAGATCAAACTAAACAGAGCATATCTTCTCGTTTTTGATTCCAAGAGCGCAAAAAAAGCAACAATGGGAAAGCTGTAAAAGAAAAAACGCAGGCCTTCTACTCGTAGGTAATGCATGTAGAAATACCAAGGCTGCCAATGTCGCTCGGTCGTATCCAAAAATCGACCACCCAATTCATTGTTGACTACAGCTTGCCAATAACCTGGATCAATACTTTCTCGCCCGAAGTAATAAGCAAACATGCCCGCGAAAACGGATATTAATCCGATATAACTTGCCTTCTGGCCAAGGATAAACCGTAATTTTTTTTCAATGATCGTGATGATCAACAAACCCGGAAGAAACAAAAATCCTGCAATTCCTTTGGTCAAAGCCGCTAAGAATAAACAGATAAAAAATCCTACAAAATAAGACCGTTTTTCATACTCCAAATACAAGTAATAAAAAATGGCGTAGGAAAACATATTGAGCGTCAACAAGGCATCGTAATCACCGGTTCTGAAGGTATGGACAAATAAAAATATGGGAAAACAAAAAAGGCATAGCAGACTAAATAAAGAGAAAGACTTGCCCAAGCGCCATCGTTTACCCAGACTGATCAAAATAGGAATAAATGCTAATCCTGCTAGTACGGAAGGTAGCCGTATCGTCAACTCTGATAGCCCTCCGATCGCCATAAATAACGATTGAATCCAGATGAGAAGTGGCGGTTTGGTATTCCAGTGATCCGGTTTCCAATCATAGGTGGTCATCAAGGAAAATCCAGATTCCAACATTTCAAATGCATTGACCGCATTTCGGGCTTCGTCCCACATACGTACCTCCAGCGTGGTCAATCTAGAAAAACTGAGAAATATACAGATTAATACGACCAGTATTGTCGACAACTGGACGGCTAATTTCTTTGTCATACGATCAAATCCTAAGCGGTGTTCTTAAACTTGATATTTTTTCATGAAATCTGCATCCTTTTGAGCAGCTTCCATCGATGTCATATTATCGTAGCGCTCTTGCTCAACGATCCATTGTTTCATACCTTGTTTGCGCGCTTCCACTAAGATGGAATCAAAGTCAATCTGGCCGGTGCCTAAAACGCAAGAAGCGTTCACACCAAACATTGGATTAACCTCTTCTTCTTTTTCTAGTTCTGCGATTTTAGCCGGTTTATAACGATCTTTAATATGACTAAGGGTAAATCGATTTGGATATTTTTTAAGCCATGCTAATGGATCTTCCCCTGCAGCCACTACCCAATAAATATCCATTTCGAATTCTACCAAGGACGGGTCGGAATTTTGCATCATGATATCCTGCGGTAATTCCCCTTCCATAGGTCTGAAACTGTAGCTATGATTGTGATACGCATAGGTCAATCCCGCGGCTTTTGCAATCTCTCCACATCGATTGAATCCATCTGCTGCTCTCCTAAAGCCATCTAAAGAATCAATGCCACCCAAAAACGGGTTTACTAAATATTGAATGCCTATTGAAGCGGCTTCATCCACCATCTTTTTGAATGCATCTTCCTTCTTCTTTTTTAGTGCAAAATCTGAATCGCAATGCGAGGAAATACAAGTCATTCCATGATCAGCCAAAAACATCTTATACTCTTCTGGTTTCATTCCCCAGAATATTCCATCCTGGCCTTGATAACTCTCTATCTGATTGTATCCATAGGACGCCAAGGCCTTTAAAGTACCTTTAGGATCTTCTACCATCGCATCTCGAACGGTCCATAATTGAATACCAAATTCTTTCAAACTAAATCCTTTATCCATGGCCAATTTTACAGTTGAATGATCATTTTTACATCCATATAATCCATTCGCCAATAAAGGGGTCAAGGATAATAATGCGCTATTTTTTATAAATTTTCTTCTAGTACTCATGACTTATTATTCGACGGTTTGAAAACATTCCTTCATGGATGAGATGAAATCAATCCTACACTGATTAAATGATATTTTTTCACAAAATACAAAAATTCAGGATTATCCACTCTTGTTAAAGTTCTATTAAGAATCTAGTCTCCATATTCATTGAGAATTTTTAAATTTAACTTTGAATGTTTAAAATTGAAAATTTATGAAAAAATATACTTGGTTTCTTTTGATGAGTGCGGTTTTGATACTTGCTGCTTGTAAGGAATCTACACCAGAGCCTACAAAAAACACGACCGACCAAACCAGCAAAACGGTTAAAGCGGCGACGGCTCAGCGAACAAATGTTTCTAGCACCGATCATACACAGACAGGTAATATGCATTGGTATGGCATGGGAGATGTAGCGGATCTTTTGAAAAAAGAGAAGAAAATGATTTTAGTAGATGTCTATACGAAATGGTGTGGACCTTGTAAAATGATGGATGCACGGACATTTACAGATGCATCCGTACAATCTGCTATTAACGAAAAGTTTTACCCTGTAAAATTTGATGCAGAGGGGCCAGATCCTATTGATTTCAACGATAAAACATGGGCGAATCCGAATTATAATCCAAATAAGACAAGAGGAAGAAATGCGGTACATGAGTTATCTAGATTTTTCAATGTCCGCGGTTATCCTTCTTTGGTCATTTTAGATGAAAACTATAATATCATCAAAAAGATCGTTGGATTTAAAACCCCGGATCAGCTTATCGGAGAATTAGCTGCTATTTAATGGTCTTCAGTTAAAGCATTATAAAAAAGAAAAAAGCGATTTCGGAATACTGAAATCGCTTTTTTTCATGATATACATGTAGATTAATAGTAGTAGTAAAGTAGTTTAATACTTAGAGTTGCATTAACTCATAGCTCGTATTCCGCCTAACACTTCTTTATATAATATCGGTGTAGGATATTCTCTATTCAAGGTATAGCGCATGATATCAAAAGAAGTCACGATACCTTTTAGTTCGCCTCTCAAATTGACGACTGGCAAGGCATGAAATCTTCGATCCATCAATAATTCGGCAGCTGTACCCACTTTATCAATCGGACTAATCTTGCAGATATTGGTATTCATCACCTCTTTGACGTAAATCCGTTTATAAGCGTCCTTGGTTTTATCTAACTTCCATAGATCATAGGTCGTAACCAAGCCCACTAGCTTATTTTCTTTCACTACGGGTAAATGATGAATTCTCCTTTCACGAAAAATTGTTGCTACATCAGTGAGTGTACTCTCAGGTGAAACAGTGACTGGAGATGCAGTCATAATGTTTCTTATTTGGTCGTTCATCATAACTTTAAAATTTTTTATGCAATATACACAATAAAAACGAAATTATTGAGTTGTTATCGCTGTTATTTTAATAATATATTCTAAAATGATAACACAATTCAAAATAAATACGCTGCTTTGCTTGCAAAATCAAAACATAATTTAATTTTAATATGTACAGCAGCTTTACGACTTGGATTTACCTGTCATTTTGTCACAAGTACTAAAGTTATTTTCCTAATTTTGCGGCATAAATTAATGAACAAGAATGGGCTTATACAATGATAATCCGACCTTGGAAGGATTGGAGAAGACGATCGATGAATCAAAGCAAGGGGAAGTTTTTTCCCAGTCAGATTTTATGTACGATCCGAGTGGAAAAAAGTTTTATATTGAATCCTACGGTTGTAGTATGAATTTCAGCGATTCTGAGATCGTGGCTTCGATATTGGGAAAAGAGGGGTTTAGTCCAACGAAAAATATGGATGCCGCCAATTTAATTCTAATTAATACTTGTAGCATTCGTGAAAAAGCGGAATTAACTGTACGTAAACGATTGCGCATATTCGAAAAGGCAAAGAAAGAAAGGCAAGGAACACTCATCGGTGTATTGGGATGCATGGCAGAGCGTCTGAAGAAAAAATTATTGGAAGAAGAGCAAATCGTGGACCTCGTTGTTGGACCAGATGCCTACCGAGATTTACCGAATCTCATTCAATCGGCAAACGAAGGTGACAAAGGGGTAAATGTATTACTTTCTAGAGAAGAAACCTATGCGGACATTGCTCCTCTGCGGTTGAATAGTAATGGAATTGTAGGATTCATATCCATTATGAGAGGTTGTGATAATATGTGTTCGTTTTGTGTGGTGCCCTTTACAAGAGGTCGAGAACGATCGAGAAATGCTTTCACCATTGTTTCTGAAGCCAAAGATCTATACGATAAAGGATATCGGGACGTCACCTTACTCGGCCAGAATGTGGATTCGTACAAATGGGAAAATCCTGAAACCAAAGAAACGGTGAGTTTTGCCGAGCTTCTCATCATGGTTGCTGAGGTACATCCAGATTTACGTGTTCGGTTTTCGACCTCTCATCCAAAAGACATTACCAAAGATGTCATGTATGCGATTCGGGATTATGAAAACATCTGCAAATACATTCACTTGCCAGTGCAAAGTGGAAATAGTCGGATACTGAAGCGCATGAATCGAACCTATGATCGGGAATGGTATATGCAAAAGGTAGATGAGATTTATGAAATCATTCCAGACTGTGCCATTTCTTCTGACATGATCGCTGGTTTTTGTTCGGAAACGGAAGAAGAACATCAGGATACGTTGACGATTATGGAACATGCCCAATATTCGATGTCCTACATGTTCTATTATTCCGAAAGAGAAGGAACTCTAGCGCATAGAAAATATGAAGATGATATTCCTTTGGAGATCAAGAAAAGACGTTTGAATGAAATCATAAAACTGCAAGGTGAGATTTCGACGGCGGTCAATGCAAAAGATGTGGGTCAAACCTTCCGAATTTTGATCGAAGGAGACTCCAAAAAATCTGCGGATGATTTCAAGGGGCGAAATTCTCAGAATAAAATGTGCATTTTCTCGAAAAAAGCTGGTTTAAAAGCTGGAGATTATGTGCAGGTACAAATCACAGAATCAAATAGTGCTACTTTGAAAGGATTTATTGTAGAGTCATCCGACAAGGTATAATCTAACAGCCATGTTTAAGGATTATTTACTTACATATAAATGCCAAGCATGTAAAAAAACATCGAAACTAAACTATTTCAATGTTTCAAGGAGTGATATGGAAAATGAGCTGGGGACCAATTTTCAAGTAAGCTGTGAACATTGTGCTATTAGAAAAAGCTATCATGTAAATGATATTACTGCCATACCGAATAGAAACTATACTTTTCTTATTATCCTTGCGATCTTGGGATTATTAGTGGCTGCCATCATGTTTCTTTTAGGCAAAGGAGTCATAAGCACTTTTTCGATTGGAATACCGATCGCAATTTATTTGATTTATAGGAACAATACGGAGAAAGCTATTACACGATTCAATAGAAACGTTTTACCCCGAGATCGAGATTACCAACCTAAAAACAAAAAGATTTTATAATTAATGGCTGCAAACTCACTACAATCTATCAAACAACGATTTGGAATCATCGGACGATCCGAGTCCTTGACACGAGCTTTATTTACAGCAAGTAAGGTGGCTCCTACGGATTTGACGGTTCTGATCAATGGAGAAAGTGGTGTAGGTAAGGAAGTTTTTTCAAAGATCATTCATCATCTTAGCCCAAGAAAACACGAAGATCTTATCGCCATCAATTGCGGCGCTATTCCTGAAGGCACGATTAATTCGGAATTATTCGGACATAAGAAAGGAGCCTTTACCGGTGCAACTAGTGATCGAAAAGGCTACTTCGAAACGACCAATGGCGGCACCATATTTTTGGATGAAATCGGTGAGATGCCTTTGGAAACACAATCGTATTTATTGCGAGTCCTTGAATCAGGCGAATTTATTCGTGTTGGATCTTCCAAGGTCCAAAAGACGGATGTTCGAATTATTGCCGCTACCAATGTTAATTTGGAAGAGTTTATCAAGAAAGGTAAGTTTCGAGAAGACTTATATTATCGTTTGAATACCGTGCCCATAAAGGTACCAGCACTTCATGAGCGACGAGAAGACATCTATATGCTCTTCCGTAAATTCGCACTAGATTTTTCTGAAAAATATCATACCCCTTCGATTCAAATTGATGACGATGCACGGCTTATCATTGAAAATTATCGATGGCCCGGAAATGTTCGAGAATTAAAGAATGTCGTTGAGCAATTATCGGTCTTGTCCGAAGATCGTCAAATCGATGCCTTGAAATTACTGGATATTGTACCGCATTTAAATTTCAGAAATCTTCCGGCCATTGCCGAACGATCTAATGAAGAAAGCGAAAGCTTCAGCGGTGGAAATTACGAACGCGAAATTCTGTATAAACTACTATTTGATATGCGGAATGATATGACGGATTTGAAAAAAATGATTTTTGAAATGATCCGCATCAATGATTTATCGGTACCGGAGAAATTAGCTCCGTCAACGGCCAATTTCAACGATAATTTTCCCCGACAATTTGAGAAATCTTTTCATCATGATACGCCAAGTTATGAACCGATATATGATCAAGAGTCGAACCAACCGATCCTTGTAACAGATAACGAATACGATGAAAGTGAAATCGTGGAAGAAGATTTATCCTTGGAAAATATGGAAAAAGATCTAATCAAGAAAGCCTTGGAGAAATATAGAGGACGGCGAAAAGATGCCGCAGAAGAATTGGGTATCTCCGAAAGAACCTTATATCGAAAAATCAAGCAATACAATATCGATCAATAAAAAAATACATGTAACGCATTTTTTGCGTTATGATATAAAGAAAGTCATGAGAAAAATAATTTTATTTGGAACGTTGGTCATGCTCTTACAAGCTTGTTACAGCTTCAAAGGAATTACTATTCCTGAAAATATAAGCAGCTACAATGTTCCTTATATTGAAATCACTACGGGTGATGCGCCCCCTTCCATTAATACGGACTTACAAGAAAAATTAATTCAAAAGATTAATCGAGAATCCAGGCTAACCTTTGCCACTTCTGGAGCGGATGTCACCTTCAATACCACCATACGAGCTTATTCCGTACGATCTATCGGTGTCAATAGTGAAAATAGTGTGGATGCCAACCAATTGGAAATTTCTGTACAAGTAGAATATGTTGATGCTCTCGATGAGGAAAATAATTGGAAACAGTCTTTTTCTCAACAACGACAGTTCCCGACCGGAACGGATCTTTTGAGTGTACAGGACCAATTGGTCGATGAAATTTTTGACGATCTAGTAGAAGATATTTTTAATAAAGCATTTACAATTTGGTAAGATGAAAACGGATGCTTTGATCAATGTTTTAGGCGATTTAAATCAGCTGGCCCATATCGATGAAGCCACTTTATTAGAATTGGTGGAAAAGTATCCCTACGTCCAAAATTTCAAATTTTTGTTGGCGAAAAAGAAGCAATTATCCAATAATACAGACGATCTGCAAGCTTTTCAAGATCTAACTCGATTTATCAGCGATAAAGGGCATTTATACAATCGACTGACGCATTCCGAATGTGAGCAAAGTACTGACATCTATCGCTCACCGGAGATTGACAAAATTATAGAAGATACTATTCGACAAAGCGAAACAACTTCTACGGATCCATCGGAGTCCATCATTCCAACGGCACCTCAAGAAAAAGAAGAAACAGGCATTATTGATCAAAACGAAGATACGCTGGACGAACCCATAAAACAATCAAGATCCGTGCTTAAAATTGTTCAAGAACCGGAACAACCCCTACCGAAGGAGGCATCGGAAGAACTTGATTTTATTCAGGTAAAACCTTTCAAAAAGAAAAAATCGAAGACTTCAAAAACAGACAAAAAAAAGAAGAAAGGCTCGAAAAAAGAATCGGCTAAGAAGCGTACTCCTGAATTGAAAAAGAAGAAGCATAAAAGAAGCGTCACATCATCCAAGAAAAAGGAAAAGCTCAAATCCAAAAAAACGAAAAAATCAGTGGTTCAAGCTCATAAGCCAGCAGTAATCGTAGAAGAAGAATTTGACTCGTTCAATGCATGGCTTCAATCTCTAAATAATTCGAGGAATGCTCCCGAAACGGAAGAGTCAGCAAACGTAAAAAAGAAGCAAAAAAAGGAGAAGCAAAAAAAATCTGCTTTGAAGACCTCTAAAAAAGTTGCCAAAAAGAAAAAATCAAAAGGTAAGAAAACCGATAAGAAAAAGAAAAAAAATAAGCTGCAACATAAAATCGACGCTAGTTTAGAACGAAAACCGGCTGTTGTTTCAGAAACCTTGGCAATAATCATGGCAAAACAAGGACATATAAAAGAAGCTAAGAATATATATAGTCAACTTATTTTGCTATATCCAGAAAAAAGTAGTTATTTTGCAGATCAAATCAAGAAATTAGATTAAAATGTTAAACATACTTGTTATATTAATTGCTGTGGTATGTGTGCTTTTAGCACTAGTAATACTTATTCAAAACCCTAAAGGTGGTGGAGTTGATTCAACATTTGGTGGTCAAGGTGCTAACCAAATATTTGGTGCAGCGAAGTCAACGGATTTTGTGGAAAAACTGACTTGGGGATTAGCAGGAGCACTTTTTCTACTTTGCATTATAGCCGTTATTGCGGTAAACTCAATATAATTCTAGTAGATTTATAATAAAGATACAACCCGCGCATGCGGGTTTTTTTTTGCCCGAAAGACACATTATGCCACTATGTCACAATTGCTTCTAAAGCTTGTCAAAATGGTGGAAATCCTGAAAAATTGACACCATAAAAGCGGCTGGCATAAATTATGTTCTAAGAAAACTATTAAATTAATTTAAAAGTCTAAATCAATAAAAAATGAAACCTATTAACGATCGCGTTGTCGTAAAACCAGCTCCGGCTGAGGAAAAAACTGCAGGTGGAATTATTGTACCTGATACTGCTAAAGAAAAGCAACAAAAAGGTGAGGTAATCGCTGTAGGTCCTGGAAAAGATGGTATTACTCCTACTGTTAAAAAAGGAGACACTGTTCTTTTTGGAAAATATGCAGGTACTGAATTATCTTATGAAGGAGAGGATTATCTTATCATGAGAGAAGACGATATTCTTATCGTACTATAAGCCTCATACTCCTATTCGTTTATTTATTTTAATTCGTTAATTAAAAAGAAAAAAAATCATGGCTAAAGAGATTAGCTTTAATTCAGAGGCTAGGGAAAAACTAAAGTCTGGAATAGACCAACTAGCAAATGCTGTAAAAGTAACATTAGGACCAAAAGGTCGTAATGTAGTTATTCAAAAAAGCTTCGGCGCACCGGTTGTTACTAAAGATGGTGTTTCCGTAGCAAAAGAAGTAGAATTAGAAGATCCAGTTGAAAACATGGGTGCTCAAATGGTTAAAGAAGTAGCTTCTAAAACCGCTGATATTGCAGGTGATGGTACAACCACTGCAACTGTTTTGGCTCAAGCAATGGTGACAGCTGGAATGAAAAATGTTACTTCTGGAGCAAATCCAATGGATTTGAAAAGAGGTATCGATAAGGCTACCAAAGTGATTATCGATAATTTGAAAAATCAAAGTGAAATCATCGGTGATGATTTTGAAAAAATCCAACAAGTAGGATCTATCTCTGCTAATAACGATAGCGAAATCGGATCTCTTATTGCAGATGCAATGAAAAGAGTTACCAAAGACGGTGTTATCACAGTAGAAGAAGCAAAAGGTACAGATACTTATGTAGAAGAAGTACTTGGTATGCAGTTTGATAGAGGATATTTATCTCCATACTTTGTAACCAATACAGAAGATATGGTTACTGAATATGAGAATCCATTAATTCTTATCCACGATAAGAAAATCAGCAACATGCAAGAGATTGTTCCAGTTCTTGAAAAAGCAGTTGGAACCGGAAGACCCTTATTGATCATCGCAGAAGATATTGAATCTCAAGCATTGGGTGTATTAGTAGTCAACAGATTACGTGCTCAATTGAAAGTAGTTGCAGTAAAAGCGCCTGGATTTGGAGATCGAAGAAAAGCAATGCTAGAAGATATCGCAATCCTTACTGGTGGAACGGTAATCTCAGAAGAGCAAGGATACAAATTGGAAAATGTTGATTTGGATCATCTTGGATCTTGTGAAAAATTAACTGTTGATAAAGACAATACAACTTTAGTGAATGGTTCTGGTGATGACAATGGCATTACGGCGCGAATCAATCAGATCAAAGCTCAAATCGAATCTACTACATCGGATTACGATCGAGAAAAACTTCAAGAAAGATTGGCTAAATTAGCTGGTGGAGTTGCTGTACTTTATGTTGGTGCGGCTACAGAGGTAGAGATGAAGGAAAAGAAAGATCGAGTAGATGATGCTTTACATGCAACAAGAGCAGCTGTAGAAGAAGGTATCGTACCTGGAGGTGGTGTTGCCTTAGTTCGTTCTATTCCAGCATTGGATTCTATCCAAGGTGAAAATGAGGATGAAAACATCGGTATTCAGATCGTACGCAAAGCTTTAGAAGCACCAATTAGAATCATTGCTGACAATGCTGGTGCAGAAGGTTCTGTTGTATTAAAAGAAGTTCTTGCAGGAAAAGACGACTTTGGATACAATGCTCGTACTGATGAATACGTAAACATGAAAAAAGCAGGTGTAATTGACCCTACTAAAGTAACTAGAATTGCCTTAGAAAATGCAGCTTCTATTGCGGGTATGGTATTAACTACAGAATGTGTAATCAATGAATTACCGTCTGAAGAGCCAGCTGGTCACGGTCATCCGGGAGCAGGAATGCCCGGTATGATGTAAGCAGCGCATGCTTTTATGATATACAAAAGAAAACCCTTGTTACTCCGAGTAGCAAGGGTTTTTTATTTGTTTTTTGAGGCGGGCTTACGCCCAAAATAGCGACGTCATTTATTTAATTAGATTCTATTTTACCCTGAGAAGAAATAATCAAATCTCCTTCCGGCAATAAAAATATAGAAGGTTCATCGATTTGTGGGTCGTCAAAAACTTCAATAATTCCATTCAGCTCAAGTCTATTGTAGATCATTAAACGACTAAACCCTTCATAGAAACGCATCGTAGCACCCGGCTGCAACTCTATAGTCTTGCAGCGAGAGAGAAAACCATCTGGGTTTTGTCCAACGGCCAACCCATCAAAAAAGAATTCTGGATAATGCATCAGGCCTCCAGGTATTAACACAGGACTATTGATATTAGGTGTGGCTTGAACATTCCAATTGCCTGGATCATCCCAATACGAACCAAAAGCTCCCGTCCAAATAAAGGATCGATACGTAGCCGTTGAAGCATATCCATCTTGATCCAGTCCTTTATAATAAGACAGATAATGCACGGAACGCACCTTTAAATGTGCACCATCTCTCGAAGCACCTTTTGAGATGGATACATTCGAATAATCTTCTTCGGCCCTCCAATATCCATCTCCTTGTCCTCCCCTAATGAAACTAAAGGGAACCACCATACGGTACCAGTCATCAAATCCGTCGAAATCCCCACCTACATATAAAAGAAAGGTTTGATCTCTGAACATTTGATCATGGCCATCTTCATTTAATCCCGAAAACATTGGAACCGCGCTGACATCTCTTCTCCAACGATCAAATCCATCTCCGTTTTGTCCGGCGAATACTGGGGTTAATAGGATGGATCGATTTTTTCGATGGAAGCCATCTGCCATATTCCCTCTAAAATAATCAACATCATTCAAGCTCAGACCATCATAATCATTATAACCATCACCGGATGTACCAGTAAAGAGTAAGATTACTTGATTTTGAAGCTTGAGCTGATCATAACCATCTCCGATTCCTCCGAGTGAAATATGAAGTTCATCGATCCATCGATTTTTCCGATGATAGCCATCCTTATCTCCTCCAAAATAGCCAATGGAACTATAGTAAGAAGCCTTTTTCAATCCATATCCATCCGCCGAAAGGCCCCTCCACGGATTAAAATCACTAGAACTATGATCACCTTGGCTCCAACCGTCGCCTGCACCACCTTCAGAGATAGATTGGGGCATCGTTTCACCTGTAATCGTGTGGTGACCATCCTTCGACAAACCGGCATAGAGGACATCTTCTATCTCGATGACCGATATATCAAATCCATCGTCTTGCAAACCACCTTGAAATTGTGCCCACACATCAGACCTAAGTAATATGACTAATACACTTATGAAAAAAACGCTCTTAATCATTAATCGGAGATTAATCGACCACCAGCTAATGGCAAGCGAGATTGCAATCCAATATCAATTTTCTTTTCTGAAATTGCCTTGGAAAAATCGGAGTACAAGCAATACAGAACATCTTCCATTAGTTTTGCTTCTCCCAAAGGAGTAAGACCGGTATAGAATGGCTTACTTTCAAATTCTTGATCTTCTACACTGATCATCAATTCTCCTAAATTATGTAGATCCATGCAGCCTGTAAATCCAGCTCCAGCAAAAGTTCTGGTACTGGTCGGTGTAGCAGCGTATCCTGCACGAACTGGACTAAACGATAATAAGCCTTCATCAACTCCTACATTGGCATAGCTTTCTGTCGCCGTACCTGCATTGGTGATCGTTGTTCCAAAATTAAATTCTAAGGTTCCCCAAGCAAATTCACCCGGAACCGTCACATCCAACAAAGAGCCTCTGGCTACCTTCTCAAATTCTAATTCACTCATAATCCGCATGTCCAAAAAAGCACCATAAGCCATAATATCAGCAGCACTTAAGTAATTAAGGACTATATTTTGTCCATCATCCACTTCATTCGGAACACCATTGCCATTTAAATCACAATAGAACTCAATTCTTCCAGCACCTATATCCGAATTACATCGGATGGGATTTCTATTCGTTACTGTCGGGCTCGCGGACATCACATATACATTGGTAAGAGACGTCCCAGATAAATCCGACTCCGTTCGAGTATTCTGTTTGACTCGATCTAAGCAGTTTAGAAAATCGACATACTGTTCTGCCGTAATCTTGTATTTCATCGCATAGAATTGATAATAACCCATTGGATAACCGGCAGTTATATTTTCTGTATTTGGAGAATTGACCTGATCAAATTGACCAGAAGCGTTACCTCGCACCTTTCCATTATCATCATTAGATTTTAATACGACCATGGGTTCATCGACATTCCCAGATTGGTAAAATCGTCCATTGGAATATCCATCTCCTACTTCGAACGAACCTGCTGCTGTATTGACCATTTCTATGGCAAAGACCTTCAAATCGTATTCGTCTGCCAAACTTTTATATTCGACGTCTAATAAAGCCAATTCGAAGGTATCCATTCTAGTAACCCAAACACTGTCTGTAACAGGAGGATACCCTATTACATTTTTGGTATAGCCATTGTAAGCGTTATTCGCAAGGTTGCAATTCAAGCAAGTATTAAAACTTTGTGTTAAATCAACCTGGGCCGATTTCCATGTTCCATTGCCGGTAACATCGTATTTAAAATGCAATAATGCCGCATCATGCCGATCATTATAAAAAAAAGCGTAATCTCTTTTAACAATGACCGTATACATATCGGTCTGCGCATCATAACTTAAATCAGTAATTTCGATTCCACTAGCAAACAATTGCAAGGCAGAAAAACAAAAACAAATCAATGCGATGCATTGACGATAAATCGTTGGATTCATATGATATTTTTTGATCAAATATCTCTGAATCCGTATTTACCTAGGAAGTCTAGTGAGTATTCGAGCCGATCCGGTGTATAAACGGACCAAGATCGCCCTATCAGGTAGTTAATTTCTCAATTCCCAACTGGCTCCGAGTCGCAAACGCCCATCAAATTGAGGATGATCCCATACATGATAGATTCGATCATTACTCCACAGGTCGTTCAAATTCTCGAATTTCACAAAGAATCGAAACCCTTGAACGCGAATTGCTGCATAGACATCTAATCTATAAAATAAGCCCTCTCCCGGATTGTTGGAACTATAAAAACGGCCATATAATGGACTGTATGAAGGAAGACTGGCACGGGGCACTACATCCAGATTAAAACCCGATTGAAAGTTGAGGGCCTTGAACAATTTACCCTCTAAATATAATTCGTGCATGGAGTACCATAATGGCATAGCATATACTTCATTGGTTCTAAGCTGTGTAGAAAATCGGTTGTTGAAATGAAGCCATTTGTACTCTAAATTTTCTTCGAGCCCCAATTGAATATAGGATATATTTTCTCTTGAAAAGGCCAATCCATTTGTATCCAATACAGCCACATTTTGTCCTGTGTAGCTAGAAACTTTGGCCTTAAAACCAAACAATGGCACATCTACTTCTCCGTATAATTCTTGAGAACTTGTAACGAAGGGTGCATCATCGCGAATGACATCAAAGCTAATTTCCATTCGATTGACACTGTAGGCAGAAGGCTGCGTATGCAACCTAAAACCAAATTGAATGGCAGCCTTGTCCTTATAATTATATCCAGCTCGAGGATGTAAATCTAGTAGAAAGCTATTGTATACCAATCCGACATAACCATCCAAATCAACGGACAAACCTTTCCACTGAAAACGATTCTCCGCTCCTCCCACCAGTTCACTGATATTTCGTCGATCCAAATCCGTACGGAGTTGATTGATAGCATATCGCGTATAGTAATATGAGCGAATCAATTTATTCTCTAAATGATAGGAAGCTTGAAGCCCCGTCTTATTCAGGTTAATTGGCATACGCATACCCAAATCGGACATCGTATATTCGGCAGAATAAAGCGTAGAATCCTCATCGGAAATGGATTCATTGATGTACTTATATAGCCCCCGATCGTGATTGAGTTTTATTTGAAAATATTGTTTATTTTCTGGCTTATCTTGTAAAAAATAGTAACCGCGTAGCGAGAAATCTCTGGAGAGTTGATAACTATATTCATCTTCACTCCATACAGGAATAAGCGAAGGATCATTGGTCCCCACTTGATCAAATAATTCTCTGGTAGATACACCTCGATTGTAGGCCTCATAGTTAGAATTACTCCTAAAATTGAATGAATAAGCAAATTTACTAGAGTCGATCCGCTGAATATAGCCCAGATGCATATTGGTATGTCTCGTTTCTTGATTCGGATAATTGGACTCCCCGTTAATCCGATTAAAATGGAGAGACACCGAAACACCTTTTGCAAAATCCCTCGCTAAAAAAGCTTTCGAAGTCAGGCTCGACTGGCTTTCACCTGGAGAGAAATAGACAGAGGTGACTGGTTTCTCAATTTTATAATATCGGATATCCGAATCCTTAAATTTATAAACATCATGCTGATTAAATCCAAGCTCAAATTGATCGCTGTAATGGGGATTCCAAAAGGTAGAAAATGCCGCTCCTCCCATATTTCCGAGGGTCGAAAATCGCGTCCATCTTCCCCGTGTAAACTCATATTCTTCAAATTGATTCAAGGTAGAATCATTCATCCATGTTCGCTCACTTAAATAATCCAATCCATAAGAATACACGTCATTGGATAAAGTATCGATAGGTCCTATGACCAAACTATCTGATAAGGCATTATTCCGAAGACTATCTCGATTTGTTGACGAAGTCGAATTACCAAATCCTCGATTTGTATTACCACCTCCACTACTAATCTGACCAGACAGACTCGTAGAAAGAACAACTAAAAGACTTAGTAAAAATAATTTTCGCATAATTAAGTAACGATCAAATCGTGTAAACGTGCTTATCTCAATAAAAAGAATGCGAAATTACAAAAAAAGACTATTCTCCCGATATCATTAATTTTCGAGTAGAAAAGGAAGCCCCAGAATACACCTTAACCACATAAACACCTGGGCTAAGATTAAAACGAAGTTCTGCCTGATTAGCCGTGTAGCTAACCTGCGGTGCAAGCGTAGCACCTTGAAGGTCGTATAATTCCACCTGATCAATACCTCGATCACTAGAAATGATACATGAACTTATTGAAGGATTCGGAAATACTACTATATCTAAGCTTACATCTAATTCCTCATTCAATACTGGAGTCAAACAATTCGTTTCCGGACCTTTTAACAAGAAAAATCCTTCTTGCATATCGGAAACAATAATATTTCCGGATGGTAAAAACGGATAAACTCCCCATGATCCTTCATAACTATTTCGAGCATCAATAGTACTTGTAGGATAAAAAGATTCTCGTTGTGGATTTTCTGGATCCGTTAAGTCGTACACCTGTAAACCATCATAGTAATAAGAAACGTATAATTTCCCACAATGTACGATTTGATTATGTGCTATTGAAAAAGGACTTTCATTTCCAGCATCAAATAAACTACTTCCGATTTCCATACCATTGAAATCATTAACGTGAACCACCTTCATATCCGTCCCCCATGTTTCATCTGCGAAGTAGTAATATTCCAAATCTTCTGTTGGCCAACCACTATGATTGTATCCTGATTGCGGATAATCAAATGAAGAGAATCGATCTAATAAAACAGGATCATCTCCAGAAAAATCAACAACAAACAAACCATCACCACCACAATTTAAAAACGCTTTATCATTATCAATATAGCCATCATGTACATGACCGAAAGATTCACCACCAATAACACCATATTGGCCTATTTTAACAGGATCCACGGGATCTTCAAGGGTATAAATTTTGAGCGCCTTGTAGCCAGAATCTCCACCTTTTGAGGCAAAAGAATACAATTTGGCTGCGGTGGTGTCAATAAATATATTATGCGTTCGTTCGATCAAATCGTCATCGTCATAAACTACTTCAATTGATTCGGGTAATCCAGAAATATCGATAATTTGCAAGGTCGAATTCGTTCCGCCACCACTTTCATCAGCTACAGCATATAGATAGCCATTGAAATCATGATAATCCCGATGTACGATATGCGGACCTGCCGAAGCACCTTCAATAAATTCTCGTTCGAACACATTATCTGGATCTGTAACGTCTAAAATATGGGTACCCATTGTGGATCCAATCACTGCGTATTCATGACCATTCATTACAAATCCCCATACTTCATTGTATGTATTATTATATTGAGATCCTGCTGGTAAGTTAGGATCAGACCAGGTTGCCAAAAGCTCTAATTGGTCTTGTGCCATAAGGGGGCTTACGCCCAAAATAAATACTAAAATGGAAAAGAAAAAACGCATAGGTAAAAGGATTTCTGTAAATATAACTTGAATTCAAGCATCTGCTTATAAAGTTTTCAAAATATTAAAAGCTTAGTCGCAGAAAATGCAAAAACGCTTATATTGGCGCACATGAAAGAAAATGGAAGTTCCATACATCACATTTTAAAAACGACCTTCGGATATGATCAGTTTAGGCCTGGTCAAGAAGAAGTGATTCAACACATCTTGAACAAAAAAGATGCTCTGGTCATCATGCCAACAGGAGGCGGCAAATCGATTTGTTACCAAATACCTGCTCTGGCATCGGAGGGATTGACCGTCGTAATCTCACCTTTAATTGCATTGATGGAAGATCAGGTCGAATCCTTACGTCAAAACGGTGTAGAAGCCGCCGCCTTGAATAGTAGTTTGAGTCGGGACGAACAATTAATGGTGCATCATAAAATCAAGTCCAAAACACTGAAATTACTGTATGTTTCTCCGGAAAGAATCAATACTGACTCTTTTTACCAATACATGAAAACGCTGGACATTTCTTTCTTTGCGATTGATGAGGCTCATTGTGTCTCTATCTGGGGAAATGATTTCCGTTCTGATTATGTGGCCTTAAAAAATCTGAAACTACAATTTCCGCAGATCCCCATCATTGCTTTGACAGCTACGGCTGACGAAGCAACGCGTGAAGATATTAAGAATCAACTCAACATTCAGTCATCCAAACTATTCTTGAGTTCCTTTGAACGAGATAATATTTTCTTAAAATCAATGCCTGCCAAGGATCGAATAAAATACATTACTCGTTTTATTTTCAATCAACAAGGAGGGGCTGGCATTGTCTATTGTCTCAGTCGAAAAAGCACGGAATCCATTGCTCAAAAACTACAAAAAGCCGGAATCCAAGCAGGCTTTTACCATGCAGGTATGAATCAAGAGGATCGATCACAGGTCCAACGTAATTTTCAGAATGATAATATTCAGGTAATTTGTGCGACCATTGCCTTTGGCATGGGAATCGACAAGTCAAACATTCGTTTTGTTGTACACTATAATATGCCCAAGAATATTGAATCCTACTACCAAGAAATTGGAAGGGCTGGACGAGATGGCCATATATCTTCGACGATACTATTCAGTAATTACAATGACTACCTACAATTGCAACAATTTATTGATTCCAGTGAAGCCAATGCCACCTTTAAACAAGTACAAACGGCCAAACTCAATAGGATGTGGGAATATGCGAGTGGCTATGAATGTCGCACCAATTTTATTCTCAACTATTTTGGCGAATACAAACAGGAGCCTTGTGGACGATGTGACAATTGTAAACAACCACCGATAAAATTTGACGGTACTATCTTGGCCCAAAAAGCCTTATCGGCAGTCACTCGAAGTAATCAGTCCATCGGAATGGAATTATTAATCAACGTATTAAGAGGATCTGGCATGCGTGAAATTTATGCACGTGATCTTCATACCATTAAAACTTTTGGAGCTGGACGTGATCTACCTTATCTAGATTGGAAATCGTACATCACTCAACTTATTAATCAAGGATTTTTAAGCATCAATTTTAGTCAAAACTCCGTCGTACAATTAACGCCTTTTAGTGCAGACATTCTTCAAGGTAAAAAAGCAGTAGAACTCGTTCAATTTGTCAAAGACAAAGACAAAAAGGTTGTGAAGAAACCCAGTATATTTAGAGTGGAAGATGAACTATATGAAATCCTTAGAACTTGGAGAAATGATCTTGCTAAGAAGAAAAAAATTCCTGCCTATACGGTATTAACAAACACCACGCTAGAAGAGTTGTCTGCCAGCAAGCCGACCGAATTGGAAGATTTGTATGAGATCAACGGTATCGGAGAAGTTAAATTTAACAAATACGGACAATCCATCATTCAGATCATTCAGGATTACATGAATAAATCTAATTAATCTAGGAAAACAAGAATAAAGCTATAAGCTTATTTGGTTATCTTTAGGCATGGAAAACGAAGAGGAATACTTTAAGGAATATTATAAAAAAGAGAAGCTAGAAATCGACAATGACATCTTTGCACATGAAGATGATCGTAGAGGTCGTCCAGAATTTTTCATGCCTCCAGGAACCGAAGTATTGAAACTAGAATCTTATCTCGAAATAGATGTAGGTCTTCGCTCAAAAGATAAACGGTTTAGAAGGGTGTCAGCTATATTCAGTATCATTTGGAACCTTATCGCAGGCACGATTATGTTCGTTTCCGTCACTGGAAATATTCCAATGGGCATGGCCATTACCTCTGTATTCTTAATCGTGGGATTTATCCTTTTCATACAAACCTTAAAATTGTATATCAATAAAAAAAAGGTAATCATTGAAAATGGTAAAATTAAAATTTCGGAAAAACCAATCAACCTCTTTACGAGATATCTAGAAATACCTACTACTAAAATTAAACAACTATATACGAGCAAGTATTTCACCGGGGTAACCGTCAATGATCAAAGAATCATGGCCTATTCCTTATCGGCGGTGACCGATGACAATAAAATCATTCGATTAGTAAAAGAAAGTAATATTGATACAGTTCTATATTTAGAACAAGAAATTGAACGCTTTTTGGACATCAAGGATGAAGCTGTATATGGTGAAATACTTAAAAAGGATGAATAATTATATCGTATCTGTACAAAAGCAATTTCGATACTATAAACAGCTTGCAGAAAAAGCCATGGAACAATTGGATGACGATCAATTGCTTCAGACACAGTATTCGATCGATTCTTCTCGTTATAATAGCTCTATAGCGCTCATTGTAAAACACATCAGTGGTAATATGTTATCCCGATGGACCAACTTCTATACTGAAGATGGAGAAAAACCATGGAGAAACCGAGACAATGAATTTCTAGATGACATCGAATCCAGAACTCAAATGGAAACTATTTGGGAGAAAGGTTGGGAATGTCTATTCAACATTATCGATCAGTTAAAAGAAGAAGATTTAAGTAAAACGGTCTATATCCGGAATATAGGGCATGAAGTCAGTGAGGCAATTCATCGGCAGATGATGCATTATGCCTATCACATCGGTCAAATCGTCCTCATTGCAAAAATGTATCGAGGTGATCAATGGCAAAGTCTGTCCATTCCTTTGGGCGAAAGCCAACAATACAATCAAGAAAAATTCAGTCAAGAAAAATCCAAAGGACATTTTACGGATAGCCTACTCAAGAAAAACCCTCCAAAATAATACGAAGCTCTATAATTACTTGCCTCGTTTAGCTTTTGCCGCTTCCCGCTCTAAGCGCTTTTTTTCTTGTTCTTCTAACATCACTTCATATAATTCGTGATACTCTACGACCAGTTTGGCAAACTCAGGATATCGCATTTGACTGGCTCTTTTCTTTTTATTCCCTACATCTTTACGAGCCGTCTTTCCTCTTTTCTTCGTTCTAGCGCCATCCAACTCTTTTTTTACACCATATTTTCTTCTAAATGGTCGACAATCACCAAAAATAATCGGTGTGAAGTTGAGAAATTGATCATAACTTATCCTAAATGCAGGAGCATCCCCTACCTTGACAAAATAGTATTCTTCAAACTCATCGTAATCTACTCTATTTCTAGATAATTCTTCGATTGGACTTCCTATAGGCGCGACTTCTGTCCCCTCTTCAAAGTTAGGACTTAGATACACGCGCAATCGATCTCCCAAACCTACACTGACCAATTGTAATAGATAAGAGTCTTCCCTATATTTTGATTTAAACGGAACACCCTGTTTATGAGTAACCTCAACTTGCTCATAAATGACGGTTTCCGTTTGTTTGGTAGATTCAATAACCGTATACTCCTCATACTCATCGCTCATATCTACAATTTCCGTCTCCTCTTCAAATACTGGAACTTCCCCTCGAGGGATTTCAATCGAAAGAATATCTTCTGGATAGTACTCTACCTGCTCACCCTTGTCGTTAATGAGATAGAACACATCTGGAATTTCTTCTGGATCAAAAGCAGAAGTGTCATAAGTCATGATCATTTCTGCGCTGTCCATGGTGACTAATTTAACGGTTCCATTAGCACTAAAATAGCCTTGAGACGCTGCGGAAAATTGTTGAGCGTGAGAAGCTTGATAGCTTATCAAAGCCAGTATAAAAAGTATGTATTTATTCATTATGTTTATATTAAAAAATCAAATCTACTATAACTAAACAAAAAAGTCAGTGTAAAAATTTTACACTGACCAATTTTATGATTTTCTTATAGCTTTTTTGACAAATTACACGATCAATCTTAAAGGTTGTTCCAACATAGAGCGGAATGTCTGTAAGAATTGAGCACCTGTTGCTCCATCTACTACTCTGTGATCACAAGAAAGGGTTACTTTCATCACGTTTCCAACAACGATCTCGCCATTCTTAACAACTGGTTTTTGGAAAATGGATCCAACTGCCATTATACAAGCATCCGGTGGATTAATAATCGCCGTGAATTCATCAATACCAAACATCCCTAGATTCGAGATAGTAAAGGTATTTCCAGACATCTCCTCTGGCGTCAATTTCTTTTCTTTCGCTTTACCTGCTAAAGCTCGAACTTCTTGATTAATCATCGATAAAGATTTCAAATCAGTATCGCGGACCACTGGTACTAAAAGTCCATCTGGCACTGCTACAGCTACTCCGATATGAATATCTTCATGATAACTTATTTTATCACCATGCCAAGAAGAATTGATTCTTGGGTTTTTTCTGAGAGCCATAGCCGCAGCTTTCACAACAAGATCATTGAATGATATGCGCACATCTCCAGCGTCATTGATTTCTTTTCTTGCTTTGACCGCATTATCCATATCGATTTCGATCGTCAGATAGAAATGGGGTGCCCCAAATTTGGATTCACCCAAACGCCTCGCGATAACCTTTCTCATTTGACTTACCGGAACATCTCCGTATTGGAAATCACTATCCACGCGCAACGATTGCTTTGATACTGCTGTATTTGAAGTACTAGATGCTGCCGTACCATTTGCAATAAACGACTCAACATCTTTTTTGATGACTCTTCCATTGTCTCCACTTCCTGCGATCTTCGAAATATCTACCCCTGCCTCTTTAGCAATGGACTTCGCAAGCGGAGAAGCCTTTACTCGTGTATCTTCTGAAGCAACGGATACAGCCGTAGCCGCAGGTGCTTGAACTTCCTCCTTCACTTCTTCTTTTGTCTCTTCCTTAGGAGCCTCTGCTTGTTGTGCAGCCTCTAAAGCCGCTTTATAATCCTCTCCGTTTTCACCGATTACAGCCAAAATTCCATCTACTGCAATAGGACCTTCTTTCACGCCGATATATAACAAATAGCCTTCATGAAAGCTTTCTAATTCCATCGTCGCTTTATCCGTTTCGACCTCAGCTAAAACATCGCCCGGCGCCACTTTATCACCCACTTTTGCCAACCAACCTACGATATTTCCTTCTTCCATCGTATCGCTCATTCTTGGCATTTTAATTACTTCAGCCATAATTTTGTTCTGTTTTATCTTTGTGATTTACGTTTGATTAATTTTCCCGCGAATATACTAAGCTTTCTCGAATTAGAAAGTAAATAGCCTTTCAGAATGTAATCTGAAAGGCTCCTTTATTTCATGTAACAAATGATTTGTGATTTAGTTATTCAACCAAGCCTTTTATCCGATCTTGATGCGAAAAAGCAACAATAACACCTAAGACAAAAGTCAGTATCCATGCTGGATTTCCTGGAAAATCATGCGCAAAATGGAAAAAGGCAATATTGAATAAAATAGGTGCCAAAACCAAAAGTCCTAAAAACGATGTTTTTGGAACTAGCAATAAAATCGCACCTACAATCTCCATTACACCTAAGAACTTACCTAAATAACTGCTAAATACCGCTCCTAAAAAGTTTGCTCCATCTGGATTTTCTAAAGGTGGCATCTCCAGAAATCCAATCAACTTATTGGACCCAAAGACGAGAAAGATCAAAGCCAGCAAATATTTTGCAATATTGAAAATAATCTTCTTGTTCATTTTACAATAATTTAAAAAGTGAGAATAATATTTGCCAATATACGAATTTAAGCTCCATAATTGTTTACAACAACTATTCAAATATTTACTTTTTAATTATGTATAATCAATTTCTTGTAAACATCTTCTCAGATAATTGTTACTTTGTAGTGAAGAGATAGCTTTTATTATGAAATTTTCATCCAAACTAATCGAAGACGCCGTTGACGCATTTTCACAATTACCAAGTGTTGGTAAAAAATCTGCTCTTAGACTGGTACTTCATATGATCAAGCGCGACAAACACTTTACTGATGAATTTACACAGGCCATTTCTAATCTTAGGCACCAAATCAAAGAATGTACGGTCTGTCATAATCTAAGTGATGATGATATCTGTAATATTTGCAAAGATCCTCATCGTGTCAAAACTACGCTCTGCGTAGTAGAATCTATTCGAGATGTAATGGCTATCGAAGAAACGGGGCAATTTTCTGGAAAATATCATGTTTTAGGAGGAGTCATTTCTCCACTGGAAGGAATCGGATTGGATGAATTAAATATTGAAACGCTGGTTGATCGCGTTCGCAAAGAAAATATTGAAGAATTGATCATGGCCATTTCTCCCACTATCGATGGTGATACCACCATTTATTACATCACCAAAAAAGTAGAAGATCTACAAGTTAAAGTCACAACATTAGCCAGAGGTATTTCGTTTGGTGGAGAACTGGAATATGCTGACGGCCTAACGCTCGGCCGATCCATCACTTCAAGAATGCCCTATCAAGTAAATGCTGATCTATAAATATGTCTTTTGATCTCAGTATCATCATAGTAAATTACAATGTAAGACATTTTTTACAACAAACATTGGAATCCGTAGAACGTGCGAAGCAGCATCTACGAACAGAGGTTTGGGTGGTAGACAACAATTCTGCAGATCACTCCGTAGAAATGGTTCGACGTTCCTTTCCCAATGTTCATGTAATAGCCAATAAGGATAACCCAGGCTTTTCAAAGGCAAACAATCAAGCCATTGAAAAGGCAAATGGAAAATACATTTTATTACTGAACCCGGATACTGTATTACAGGAAGACACCCTGACTACATGTTTTCAATTTATGGAAGAACATCCGGAAGCCGGAGCAGTGGGAGCCAAAATGTTGGACGGCAGTGGACAATTCCTTCCAGAATCCAAACGTGGATTCCCTTCACCTTGGGTCTCTTTTTGCAAAGCCACAGGACTTTCGGTTCTATTCCCTAACAGCAAACGATTCAATCAATATCATTTAGGATATCTGGATGAAAATAAAACTCATGAAATTGATGTGCTATGCGGTGCCTTCATGTTTATGCGTAAAGAGGCCTTGGATCAGGTTGGACATCTCGATGAAACCTTTTTCATGTACGGTGAAGACATTGATCTCAGTTATCGAATTAAAAAAGGTGGTTTCAAAATATATTACCTCCCAAGTACTCAACTCATTCACTTTAAAGGAGAATCTACTAAAAAAGCAAGCTTAAACTATGTCAAGGTATTTTATCAAGCCATGATCATTTTCGCTAAAAAACATTTTGCAGGTAAGGGAGCAGGATTTTTAGTGGCATTGCTCAACATCGCTATCATTGGACGAGCGACGCTCAGTTTGTTCAAACGGTTTATGCAACAATTATTTCCGCAAATTCTAGATTATGTATTCATTCTCTTTGGAATTGTACTAAGTAAAGAACTTTGGGAGCAATACTACTTCAATGATCCTGATTATTTCCACCCCAGAATATTCATTAATTTAGGATTCTACGCGCTTGTCTATGTGATTTCTTTATGGACGCATGGCGCTTATCGAGCACAGTATAAAATCGGTCAAATCATACGAGCAATAGGGGTTGCAGTACTCATTCTATTAGCCATCTACGCCTTGGTCAATATCGAATACCGTTTTTCTAGAGCATTACTACTCCTTTCAAGTATTTGGGCACTCGTTGCAGCATTCACCAGCCGCCTATTACGCCAATACGTCAGCTATAAAGACTTTAGAATCGGGCAAAATATCAAAAAGAGAATTTTTATTGTTGGAGGAAAGGAAGAAGCCAATCATGTGGAGGAACTCCTCAAGAAGTCCCTTTCAGAACACGAAATAATAGGCATCATTGCACCTCAACAATTTTTCGATCCTTCTTTTCATTTGACCGAATGGAAAAATATCGAAGCCTTAGTAGAATTGGAAAAAGTCAATGAAATTATCTTTTGTATAAAAGATTTAGAATGGACAGATGTAATCCATTTGATGAATACCATCGGTCAAGATATAGAATATAAGATGGTCGGCGATGATAAAATGAGTGTCCTTGGCAGTAAATCGAAAAATACCAGCGGTGAATTATACACCATTCATTTTCAATTTTCTATCGCAAACAGACAAGAAGTTATTAAAAAACGGGCTCTAGACATTCTACTATCTACTTTATTCATATTAACAAGCTTTATTTTATTTTGGGCGCAAGCCTCAAAAAAACAATACTTTAAGCGACTCTTAGCCGTACTGAGCGGTCAAAAATCTTTCGTATCCTACCATCCGAAAGATGATCGTCTGGATGAATTACCAACTATTAAACCAGGATTGATCTGGGCGGTAAAGCGAGCGTACACGGACAAAGAAATCATCCATCGAGCAAACTTACTCTATGCCAAAAACTACACCGTTTGGAAGGACGTAGAGCTTATTTTCAGAAACATTACTAGATTAGGTAAAGATGATTGATATTATACAATCTAAAGCAAATGCATATTTTGAAGAAATCGTCCAAATTAGGAGACATCTTCACCAGTATCCAGAACTTTCTTTTCAAGAAACTAAAACAAGTGCGTATATCCGCGATATATTAAAAAACTGGAATGTGGACTTTCAATTCCCCATAGCAGATAATGGTATTATAGCCCACCTAAAAGGAACAAATCCCGGGCCTGTCAGAGCACTTCGAGCAGATATCGACGCATTACCAATTCAAGAGAAGAATGAAGTTTCTTATAAAAGCAAACATGAGGGAATCATGCATGCTTGTGGACATGATGTTCATACAGCATCAGCCTTAGGAGCGATTAAAATCCTGCATGAGCTGCGCGATCAATGGACTGGTGAGATTAAGATATTATTTCAGCCAGGTGAAGAGAAACTGCCCGGAGGTGCCTCGATTATGATTGAAGAAGGTGCGCTAGAAAATCCAGTGCCGACTTACATCTTAGGCCAACATGTTCATCCGCCTTTGGAGGTTGGAAAGGTAGGCTTTCGCCCAAATATGTATATGGCCTCTGCCGATGAAATCAGGTTAACCATCCACGGTAAAGGTGGACATGCCGCCCTGCCTCAAAATCTAGTCGATCCAATTTTGGTCAGTTCCAATATTCTGATTCAACTCCAACAAATTATCAGTCGAAAGTCGAATCCGACCATACCTAATGTACTTAGTTTTGGAAAGATCAATAGTGATGGAGGAGCAACCAACATCATTCCTAACCGTGTATTTATAGAGGGAACCTTTAGGACCATGGACGAGCAATGGCGTAAAGAAGCTCATCGCTTGATCGAACAAGTTTGTCACCGCGTCGCCGAATCTATGGGTGCGACCTGTGATGTGGACATTTTAGTAGGATACCCTTGTTTGCACAATGATGAATCTACCACCAATCGATCGATCGAATTAGCAAAAAAATATCTGGGAGAAGACAAGGTTGTGATGCTGCCGATTCGTATGACTTCAGAGGATTTTGCCTTCTATAGTCAGAAAGTTCCAGCCTGTTTCTATAGATTGGGGACTGGAAATGCTGAAAAAGGCATCCAATCTCCGGTACACACAAACACCTTCGACATTGATGAAAATGCGCTCAAAATTGGTATGGGACTTATGGCATATTTAGCCATAGCCTTAGATCATTAAGAACTACAGGATAACATCGAGCAACCCACCTTGTGTCTTGCCCAATCAGGACGCTTGGCATACCACTGCTGAAATTCATCTTGCTCCTCGTATGGATTTTGGAGCATCTTTTCAAACGCTTTGATTAAGCTGTAATCACCTTGATCTGCTTTATCAATGGCTAACTGATTCATATAATTACGTAAAACGTACTTTGGATTTACGCGGTTCATAGATTTTGCTCGTTGAGTATCTGAGGAAGATTCCTTTGCTAAAGCGCTTACATATTTTTCAAACCAAGACAGCCAAGCAGACTTGGTTGCTTCTGATAATAACGACGCCTCATAAAAGGCAAATCGAACGATGTCAAAACATTCCTGAGGCTTCATGTTTTTCTTGATCTGCGCCAATTGCCTGAAGAATATCGTCATATCCGTCTCATGCGCCATCAAATACTTTTCCAACTTGACTATGATATCAATATCCTCCCTTGTGTCTATCAATCCTATTTTTTCGAACATCATATTATAATATCGACCTTTATACTGATCTTGGAAGGTGGACAATACAACTTCCAGTCCATCAGCACTATTAAATAAAGGATATATGGCATTCGCCAATCGAACTAGATTCCACAAAGCGATGGACGGTTGATAACCAAATCGATATCGCTTATTGCCTGCATCTGTTGTATTTGGCGTCCAATCTATGTTATAATCCTCCAGCCAACCATATGGGCCATAATCAATGGTCAAACCTAGGATAGACATATTATCCGTATTCATGACACCATGCACAAAACCAACCCGCTGCCAATGTACGATCATATCCAAAGTGCGTTGACAAACTGCTTTAAAAAATGATAAATACAGCGATTCCCCTTCCAATCCTGCCTGTTCCAATGTAGGAAAATGATGTCGAATCGTATAATCAAGTAGTTTCTTTAACTGCACATAATCCTTGCGAGCAGCAAAAATTTCAAAATTACCGAATCGAAGAAAACTAGGAGCAACGCGACAAACGATGGCTCCTTTTTCGAGCGCCGGATTTCCATCATACAACATATCACGAATCACTTGATCTCCAGTCAGCGACAGAGACAAGGCTCTAGTAGTAGGTACTCCAAGATGATACATAGCCTCACTACATAGGTATTCCCGAATGGATGAGCGAAGTACGGCTAAGCCATCTGCACCACGTGAATAAGGCGTTTCCCCCGCTCCTTTCAATTGTAAAGTCCACTGCTTATTTTCGTGTTGAAGATCAAATAAGTTGATCGCTCTTCCATCACCTAATTGACCAGCCCAATTTCCAAATTGATGACCTCCATAACACATAGAATATGGTTGAGATTGTTCCAAAACCATATTTCCTGTAAGGATGTCTCTCATAGAATCAGAACACATTTCTTCTTCTGAAATGCCTAATAAGCTCGCCACTTGCGGCATAAATGAAATCAAACTAGGACTGGTCGTTTTTTTAGGCTGAACAAAAGAAAAACAAGCTTCAAACACTTGTCTCCTCTTGTTCTCTTGCTCCTTATCGGCAGGTAACTCCTGGATAAAATGTTGAAAGTTTGGTTTAAAATGTGAAAGTACTTTCATAAAATGATTTCAAG
>JAHDFB010000032.1 GCA_020628475.1 Saprospiraceae bacterium
AGTTTTGACCTTTATGATAAATAATTATTTATTTTAAATATCATTATCATAAATTATTCTTATTAGGGCGTGCCCTTCCAGCAAAGCTGTCCGGTCAGGCTTTCCGCTATTAATGTACTCGGCCTTCTTAAAAGGTCGGCCTCCGTGCATTCCGCTGCAATCCTTCACGCGAAAAGACTGACATTTATCAGCTTTTAGAGCTACTTTTATCATCGCAGAGACTCTAGACATGACCTAATTTTGAAGTAATCATTCATTAATAAATAATTCAAGTATGAAACCCTTCGATTTAAATTTTGATATCCTTTTATTACGATTTTATCTTATGATGGCCGTCATCATAGTGAGCTTTTTTATTGGTATGCCTTATTTGGCTGTTTTAGCTCTACCTATATTCTTAAGTGCAATGATGGGTGTTTCATTATTTAAAAAGAAGAATAAGCCTGCAGCTACCATTAAAAAGGTACCTGTAAATACACAAAAAGCAGCATAACAAGCAATCTTATATTAATATCGAGAGCACATTCATCGTTCGATGAGGGTGCTTTTTTTTATGCTATTAATGGCACATGATCGGATGTTTTAAAGCTTCCAAGAATATCAAATTGGCGGGAGCTTCCAGTACGATCCCTCTGTAAATCATAAAAAAGCCGAAACAAAGGCTAACGATAGGTAATGCTTTTTTGAAATATTTCTTGATGCGAAAAGGCAAATGCCCTACGCTTTTTACAAAACCAAACATGGCCGGTGCCGTGCCCAATCCGAAAAAAAACATAAATACGGCCCCTTGCCAATAATGTTCCGCAGATAAGGCACCAATCAATGCTAAATAGACCAATCCGCAAGGTAAAAGTCCATTTAAGAAACCAACCACCCAGGGAGAGGTTCCCTTTAATTCAAAAAGGTATTTTTCCGTATAGGCAGAAACCCTAGTGGAAATACTGCGTCCTATAAAACTTTTTTGTAGAAGCGCATCTATATGTACGGAAAATAGGAATCCAAGAATTAAAACAACACCTGCTATAATGGAAAGTATCTTTTGAATATGGCTTATAAATAATAATTCCCCCACAAATCCAATCAGTAAGCCCAGTAGACTATAACATAAGATTCGACCGATTTGATAGTAAATGATGGATTTAATGAAACCATATTTGTCGGCATTCGAATGACAGGACAATAAAGAGAGAGGGCCACACATACCAATACAGTGTAGACTGCCAAAAAATCCAAGACTCAAAGCGACTACCCACATTATAAATACAGGGGACTTTCTTTATAATAACGAATACCATCCGCCTTCCAATCAACCTTTATTGTCCAGGCACCTTCTTGAAGATTTGATGTATTCAAAACGAAAGGACTTTCCTCAATACTGATGTGCTGATCCTGATGCGCATCGGACGCTCTATATAAATGAATGGTACCAGACAGTTCTTGATGATGTCCAAAATCAAATACAATAGTTTGCTCGACGCTCTGTCGTTCGATAATGAGATCACCTGTTAGGATAGCCTCATTGATTTGCTCCAATCGCTCTTGATAGCGCAAATCCAAGCTATAATAATCATCGAGGACTAAACTCCGGTCAACTCCAAAAGAGGCAATTAAGACGGAAATGAGGGCTAGTACAAAGACTCCGTAAAAAATAAAAATGGCGTGGCCCCAATGAAAATTTTGGATCATGACTACATTATTTAATTGGACTAAAAAAAGTGGTTTTAGTGGTTTCTATCACCTCATCACCCGAGATGACTTGTATCTTCAAGTTCATTTTTCGTTCATTCAGCTGTTCCTTTGGGATATGAATAAAGACGGCTCCCTCAGATACCTTATTGTCTTGAGCTATGGGGTCTGCACCGATGGTTTCGAAACGGACACCGGGTATATCTTCAATCGTAAATTGAACTGGATAATCCTGTCGTGTCTTATTGATCAGTTGATAATTGTATAGATTCCCTATATAGCCATCGCCGCGATCTTGGTAACTCATACCCGGCGTTCGCAAAAACAAACATTCTACTTCCGATCGGGATGCGAACATAAAGGATTCAAGACCGATCAATAAGACTAAGACAACGGAATAGGCCCATGCGCGCTTCGTCCATATGGTCTTTTTACCTTCCTTGATTCCATTGTAACTATCTATTCGAATCAGCCCTGGTTCTCTATCGATTTTAATCATGACTTCATCACACGCATCCATACAGGCCGTACAATTCACACATTCCAGTTGTGTTCCATTTCTTATATCAATGCCGGTAGGACAAACTTGAACACATAGATTACAGTCAACACAATCACCAATCGTTTGGATGGTTTCTAAGGGAATAAAATGGTCTACAGAATCGGATGAACAAGATGAACTCGTTGTCTTACAATTTTCGCAGGCATTTGTACAGGGAGCTTTAGGTAACTTCTGAGCCCTTTTCTTTTTACCACGAGGTTCACCCCTGACAAAGTCGTATGAAACAGCCAAGGAATTCTTGTCCAATAGAACACTTTGCATCCGTCCATATGGACAAATGGTCGTACAAACTTGCTCTCTCATTATGGAAAAAACACCATAAAATAGAATCGTAAAAACAATCATTGCCACAAATCCAGACCAATGCTGGCTGACAGGATCAGACAATAATACCCATAATTTATCGATGCCAATGATATACGATAAGAAAGTATGGGCAATAAGAATAGAGATAAGGATAAATAGCAGATGTTTCGATCCTTTTTTCAGTACTTTATCGGGAGTCCATGGAGCTTGATCTAGTTTTTTCTGCGCTCTTGCATCGCCTTCAATCCAATATTCTATACGCCGAAAGACCATTTCCATAAAAATGGTTTGTGGACAAATCCATCCACAAAACACACGACCATAAATAACCGTAAAAAGGGCTATAAAGATCATCCCTATTAACATGGCAATCACGAAAATGTGAAAATCTTGGGTGGTAAAAGGGAAACCAAATAGTATAAATTCTGAATCTAAGACATTGAACAACATCAAGGGTTGACCTTTCCATTGTAAAAATGGAAAACCAAAGAGTAGTATCAACAGAAAATAAGAAAGCCATTTTCGTTTATTGTACCAAGGACCTTTGGGCTTTTTAGGATAAATCCATATACGTTTACCGCTTTTGTCCACGGTCGCAATGCGATCTCTAAATAGATCCTCCTCTACTATTGCTTCTTTCTTATCCATAGGATCAGCCATTACTTTCATCGCCCGTTTGTTTGGCCGTTTGATCGTATAGAATACCTTCTTTTTCCTTAGCATTTTCTGGATCCGTTCCTTGGATCGACTCGATGTAGGATGTAATATTTTGTATGGCAGAAGGACTCAATTGAGCTTTCCACGCGATCATTCCTTTTTCTGGCACACCATATTTGATCGTTTTGAAAATGTCTTTGGTGGCACCTCCATGCAACCAGTAGGCATCGGTCAGGTTTGGCCCAACAATACCCTCCCCTTTAAATCCATGGCAGGTGGCACAATTTAAGTCAAAAGCCTTCTGTCCTAGTTCCAAACTAACATCATCGGTTAAGGCAACGACCGTATATTCGTCTACCGCATTGGCTTGAGAAGCGGCATATTTTCTTTTAGCTTCTTTCGCAACTTGCATGGCTGCATAGTATTCCTCTTCTTGACTGACCGCCTTGCTGGAGAATTGAAACATATAGAAATATACGCCTGCCCAAATTATTGTAAGGAAAAATAAATAGAGCCACCAAGGAGGAAGTTTGTTATCCAACTCATGAATGCCATCAAAATCATGTTCCAACATGATATCGGATTCTCGATCCATAGGAATTAGATTCCATGCTCTGTTAGATAATTTCTCCCACCAAGAAATAGAATTCGATGCATCTTCTTGAGCAGTATCTTCTAACAGGAGATCATCCTTTTGTTTATCGATAAGATCAAAGAGTAGCCGTGCAATGGATAGAACAACGCCCAATACAATGATCATAACAAAAACAATAATGATGTTTTTATAAGTCCAATTGAGTAGTTGATCCATTCGATCCATGTTTTTACCCATGGCCAAATGATGCACAAACAATAAAATTATACTGAGTGATATCGTTTTTTTAGTATTCATAATTGATTTTATGCTTCTATTGGTAATCTTCGTTAGACAGCGGCATGTGCGCTAAATGATTCAAGGTTTTCTTGTCTTTCTTAAAAACTAAATAGGCGGACATAGAAAAAATGAAGAAGAAGGTTAAAAGTGCGAATAGTGCCATCCAATTGATGTTGGATGCTTGTTCTAAAATATACTTATACATAGCGCTAGTTTTTGACAAATTTTCTTGGTTTGGTATCGGTGCCGAGTCGCTGCAGATAAGCAATGAGTGCAATAATTTGCTTATCTTCTAGTCCCTCTTGTTCGATACCTTGATTTTTTAATTCCTCGGTTATTTTTCGGGCTTGCTTCTCGAGCTGATCGACAGCCTTATCGGCAAATCCCTTTGGATATGGGGTGCCTAAACTTTGCAATACCTTGATTTTTGAAGCCGTATAATCCGTATTAGTATCCTCTTCGAATAACCAAGGATATGGTGGCATAATCGATCCTGGAGACATAGAACTCGGCTCGAGCATGTGATTGTAGTGCCAAGAATGAGGATATTTTTCGCCGATTCGATGTAGATCCGGACCAGTTCGTTTACTACCCCACAGGAATGGACGGTCGTAAATAAATTCACCTGATTTACTAAACTCCCCGTATCGTTCCGTTTCTGAGCGGAATGGACGAATCATTTGAGAATGACAACTAACACATCCTTCACTGATATACAAATCTCGACCTTCTAATTCAAGCGGTGTATAGGGTTGTACACTGGCAATTTTCGGGACATTTTTTTCGAGCAAGAGCATCGGAAATATTTCAATCATTCCACCAATCAGTACGACGATGGTACTAGCTATCAATAGTTGAACAGGTCTTCGTTCGATCCATTTATGCCAATGTTCTCCTTTGACACGTTGATGTTTGATTCTTGGAGCAGCTTCTACTTCCACCTGTTGAATTAATTGTCCAGCCTTAGCCGTTTTCCAAAGGTTATACACCATGATGAATACACCAACGACATAGATCGTTCCTCCCAAACTTCGGAGAGCATACATTGGAATAATCTGAGTAACGGTTTCCAGAAAGTTTCCATAAGCTAAGAGACCGTCCGGCGTAAACTTCTTCCACATCATGGATTGAGTCCAACCAGCCCAGTATAATGGAATGGTGTAGAATAATGTTCCTAAGGTACCTAGCCAGAAATGGGTGTTCGCGAGTTTTGTGGAAAATAGATTAGTGCCATATAATCTAGGCCATAACCAGTACAGAATACCGAAGGTCAACATGCCGTTCCAACCAAGGGTGCCGACATGTACATGTCCCACCGTCCAATCCGTATAATGACTGATGGCGTTAATGGATTTTATACTCAATAATGGCCCCTCTAAAGTTGCCATACCATATGCAGTCACAGCAACCACCATAAATTTCAAAATTGGATCTTGTCGTACTCGATCCCAGGCTCCGCGCAGCGTAAGCAATCCATTAAGCATTCCACCCCAAGAAGGAGCGATCAACATAAGACTGAAAATAGATCCGAGGGTTTGGGCCCAATCAGGCAAGGAAGTATATAGTAAATGGTGTGGACCTGCCCATATGTAAATGAAAATTAAAGCCCAGAAGTGAATAATCGATAATTTATAGGAATAAACAGGGCGATTCGCTGCCTTAGGCAGAAAATAATACATCAAACCTAAATACGGAGTTGTCAAGAAAAAGGCAACAGCATTATGACCATACCACCATTGCACAAGCGCATCCTGAACACCAGCGAAAACCGGGATACTCTTCCATAAGCTGACGGGTATTTCAAGATTATTAAACACATGCAAGACGGTCACGGTGACCCATGTGGCAATGTAAAACCAAATCGCGACATAAAGGTGGTTTTCTCGACGCTTCAAAATGGTGCCAAACATGTTGATACCAAAGGCAATCCAAACCAAAGCAATGGCTATGTCAATGGGCCATTCTAGTTCTGCGTATTCGTGTGAGCTCGTTATTCCAAGTGGTAGGGTCAATGCAGCGGCTAAAATGATACTTTGCCATCCCCAAAAATGAATTTTGGAAAGCATTGGACTCCACATACTCGCTTTCAACAAACGCTGAAGTGAATAATACACGCCCATGAAAATACCATTTCCAACAAATGCAAAAATAACCGCGTTGGTATGGAGGGGACGTATGCGCCCAAAATTGAGATATTGACTAGAAAAATTGAGTTCTGGCCAGACCAATTGAAGGGCTGCGAGTAATCCAACGAGCATACCTACAGCTCCCCAGAAAACAGTGGCAATCCCAAAGTCTCTGACAATTTTGTTATCGTAACTAAAACGCTCTAATGTTGTCATTATAAATGTTGTTTTTATTTTGGATGATTTGTAGATTGATTCGGAGATGTATGTTCTATCGTTTCCTCTTCAAATAGAATGCGTATTGCAGGTGTGTTGGCATCATCAAATTGACCTGCTCGAATAGCCCAGAAATAGGCTATTAAAAAGGCAAATGCAATCAATAAACTGACGGTGATTAGTAAAATGATAATGCTCATATTCAATAATTATGGTACGAAGTTATCAAGAGCTATTAGCCTTGTTCATGATGAAAGTCAGCCTCAAGCATGACATTTGTCATGAACCTGTAATAGCTTCATTATCAATGTTTTTTAATAATCTGTAGAAGAGAAAATAACTGCTAAGGACACCATATATGATAATGGATATGGATGATATCGGCATTAATATCGCAGCAACAACCGGTGAAAGTTGTCCAAGAACAGCAAAATAAAGACCGACAGCATTGTAGAGAATAGATAAAATTAAAGCGCCATAAATAATGAATGTAGCTTGCCTCAAGCGCCGAAGAATAATCCAGAAATCTTTAAGAAGATGTGCTTGTAAAATGGCATTACTCGCTGGCGTAAAATTGAGATGATCCTCCGATAATACGACTCCGACATCACTTTGTTGAAGCGCTCCAGCGTCGTTGAGTCCATCACCAATCATCATCACTCGTTTTCCGTCCGATTGTAATTGTTTTATAAAAGCAAGTTTATCCTTTGGGGCATGATTAAAGTGCAACCGATCCTCCTCTTGAAATAATTCTAACATGGCTTGCTCATCTCTACTGTGATCACCAGAGAGTAAGTATAATTCGTACGATTGATTCAATCGATCAATACAGGATTTTAGCCCCGGTCTAATCGCTTGTCGAATGGAATAAGCTCCTCGATATTTTCCATCAATAGCAATACAGACCTGGCTATTGTTGACTTGGTCCGTTTGGAATAAGAAAGAAGGAGACCCTATTTGAATAGTATGACCCTGGATCTTAGAAATATGGCCCTCTCCCGTAAAAGATGCATGTTCTTGCACGGCAACGGTTTCTATAGAATCTAAATGACGAGATAAGGCCTGACTCAATGGATGATCTGATTGCTCACAGGCTGATTTGATCCATATGATTTCTTTTGAGGTCAAGGGATCACCCTGGTATCGACAGCTTACTTGCTGATTGGAGCTAATAGTACCCGTTTTATCGAACACGATACAATCGATGGACTGTATCGATTCAATAGTCTGTGTATTCTGAAAATAAATGCCTTTTTTAGATAATAATCGTATGATATTTCCATAACTAAATGGAATGGAAAGTGCTAGTACACAGGGACAGGCAATGATTAGAACAGCGGCAAATATATTCCAAGCTTCAGACGAATCTTTTAATAGCCAATAAAACAAACTGATTCCTGCAATGCCCAGTATAGAATAAATAAAATACGGGCTTATTGATTCAAGGAGACTAGATTGATAATGAGAAGTTTCTTTTTTAAATACGTCTTCATTCCATAATTGTGTGAGATAGGAATTATCGACTTCAGAAAGAACCTTCAATGTAATGGTTCGCCCTTGATGTTTGCCACCAGCTAATATTTGATCTCCAGATCGCTTCATATGTAAGTCGGCCTCTCCGGTCACAAAGCTGTAATCAATCATACTATCACCTTCTTGTAGAATAGCATCAACAGGAATGATTTGATGATTCTTTACTCGAATCAGATCACCTTTTCGAAGATTTTTGATGGATGTCGTAACATAGCTATGATCCATCCATTTCTCGGTCGATAAGGGAAAAAAAGAGGAATAACTTCTATTAAAATCAAGCGATCGATACGTAAAGGATTGAAACCATTTACCAATGAGTAAAAAGAAAACAAATCCAGAAAAACTATCCATATATCCAGTACCAGAACCGCTGAGAATATCAATGATGCTTTTCACAAATAATGCCAACATACCGACCGCAATAGGTACATCTATATTAACAGTGCGATGATAAATCGCATGATATGCGGAAATTAGGTAATCCTGTGCACTGTAAACTAAAACCGGGAGGGCCAAGAGAACATTTAGATATATAATAAAGCGATACGCTACATTAAAGTCATTTCCGACATAATCAGGAAAGCTCAATAACATGATATTCCCAAAACAAAATCCGGCCAAGCCCAACTGATACAATAATCGTTTATTAATCCTTTTATCAGATTTTTTTTCAATGGATGCTAGATTTAATGCCGGTTGATAGCCAATTTTATGTAGTAATTGTACTAATTCTTTGAGAGATAGCTGATGCTCATCGAAAACAATATTGGCTTCCTTTCTGGCAAATTGCACTTGCACAGATCGAATACCTGAATGAAAGTGATATAGATTTTCAAGCAGCCATAAGCATGAACTACAATGAATGGCAGGGATAGTAAATCGAATCCGAGCGAGTCCTTCATTTCGAAATAATAACAAGGATTCGATGATTTGTTCATCATCCAAATAATCGAAGGAGCTGGGAAATTGAAGCTTTTGAGTCTGTCCAGGACTTTGATTTAGTTTGTAGTAGGAATCCAAGCCATTCTTAGCGATGATTTCGTACACCAACTTGCAACCCGTGCAGCAAAATACTTTATCCTCTATTCGAATGTCGGATTGATCTTGACACGACGCATCGCAATGGTGACAATGTAATACCTCGGATTCAACCTTAGGAAGCATTGGTGAACAAAAATAGTAGAATGATGCAAAGGATTGCAATAATGACCAATAGTACGGGCATGATAATTCCGATCGTCTTGATATAATTACGTGGCTGATTTGATGACATTTGGCAACTTTTTGTAGTAACAAAACTCCGTTAATAAAGGAAGTCATGTATTGATCAAAATCACATTAAATATTGATTTTTGTCATACATACTAAATGCTAAAAGCATGAATTTTAGATCAAAATCATGCACGATGTTACAAATTCTAAGTATTTCAAATCCAAAGGATCAAAATGAAGAGCTTGATCTACATAACGCGATTAAGTCCGTGTTAAAAAATCAAATGCCGGATGTAAACTCCCTGGATTGTTGGCAAGGAAATCGACGGATGATTCTGCTGGATGCTCCGGTGGATATCCGTTTTCATTTGTTGGATGAATTATTAGAAATGTATGCTTACTCCCTGGATGTATCCGAAGTCAAATCCTTTTATGGAGATAGTGCTAGCATTCGATATATAGTACATCAAGAATTGGAAAACAGAGAACAGGGGCAACGATCTGTCCAAGGAGACTTCTTAGAGGTTCTTGCGAAGTATCCAGAACGGTCCTATCAATTTAGATTGGAAGCTTTATATCAACAAGTACAAAACTTGAGAAATGATCTTCGCGATGCACATATTTCTAGACCAATAGCCATCCGATTATGTCATGAAGCTGTACAGAAAATACTATTGAAAATCCAAGCATCACTTGAAGACTGCTTGCAATTGTAAATCATCTAATATATATATCTGTTGTCCTTCGATCGAGATAATATTATCGGATTTCAGTTGAGATAATGTACGAATTACCGTCTCTTTAGCCAAGCCCGCATACGCAGCTAGATCAGATCTCGAAAGACGAATGGAATCGTATTCCGTAAAGATTTCTTGTTTTAGGACATATAAACATTTAGCCACTTTTTCTCGAAGCGAAGCATAAGCCAGATCTACCAATTTGAAGCGATCTTTTTGAAGCTGAATGACCTGATGTTCCATAAAAATACTCAGATAATCACGATTCGAATACAGAAACTGTTTGAATGATTCAATCGGAACATATCGTAATCGAACATCCGAAATACAAGAGACAGAAGAGGATAATTTATTACCGGCCAAATGATCTTCATAACCAAAAATATCTCCACGACTATAAAAATGCCCGATGAGCTCTTTACCGAATTCACTAAAGTAACTATCCTTGAGCAATCCTTCTTCAACATAATAAAAGTAGCGAGGATATTGCCCCAAATGATAGATCGAATCTTTTTTAGAGAAGGAAATGACCGGTGCATCCTGTATGAACTGTTGAAAAGCTCCTTGAGCCTTGGATCGATTGATGAAAGAAGCATCTTTTGGACAACTATCCGCCAATTGAGCTTTGAGGTCGGAACTCTTCTTCAATCGAATCTCGATACTTTCTAATAATTCGACTTCATTAAATGGTTTTGTCAAATAATCATCGGCTCCCAGGCCCATGCCTTTTCGAATATCGGATTTATCAGCCTTAGCGGTTAGAAACATAAACGGAGTATGCATTAATTCCGCATTTCTGCTTAGGATTTTCAATACACCGTATCCATCCAATTCGGGCATCATGATGTCACAAAGAATTAAATCAGGTTTTTCTTGAATTGCCAATTGAACCCCTTCCCGACCATTGCTGGCATCAAGTATGCTATAACCGTCAAGTTCAAGTAATTCCACCAAATTTTCTCGGACATCTAGATTATCTTCTATAACTAAAATTTTTGCTTTCATCGTTTTAAATAAATTGAAAAGGTGGAACCCTCTCCGAAGACACTTTTAAAGTCAATATCTCCTTGAAGTAGATCTAAATAACGTTTGACGATGGTTAGACCAAGTCCCGTTCCTTGAATGTTCGTTACATTACTCGATCTAAAAAATCGAGTAAATAAATGTTTTTGTTCTTCTGCTGGTATACCAATTCCTTGATCAATGACCCTAATTTCAATCTTTTCCTTGGCCTCTATTTGTACGTAAATGTCTTTGGACGAGTATTTAATCGCGTTGGAAATCAGATTAAATAGAATATTCTTCAAAATATGTTTATCCGATTGTATGGATGATTCTACTAGTTTATTTTCAATAATGATCGATTGGTTTTCCTTGGTGATTAAAGAAGTTTCATCTTTGATTTCTTCTAATAGCTGATTGATATGTACATCTTCCAATTTTACGGTGGATTTCCCTTCTTCTAACTTACTTAGCGATAGGAAATCATTGAGAATAGCTGTTAGATTATTGACCGCATTTTTTATTCGATGAACGTGTTTTTCTCGGTTGCTCTGCTGTTCAGTTTGCGTATACTTGGACAGTAATTCAGCGGAAGAAAGAATCGACGTCAAGGGTGTGCGAAACTCGTGTGAGGCCATGGAGACAAATCGACTTTTCAATGAATTCAATTCCTTCTCTCGATTCAATAAAACCCGTAGTTCAGATTCCTGTTCTAGAAGTTTTTCCTCAATACTCTTACGTTCTTTAATCTCGGATTCCAAAGTTGTATTTGTCTCCAGTAGTTTGTTGACCACTTTTTCTAATTCAAAAGTACGCTCTGACACTTTCGCCTCCAATTGTCTATTGAGATCGGTGATCTTTCGTTGGGCTTCCTTGACATCCGTGAGATCGTGTATAATACCCGTGAAAATAATACGGTTATTTAATATGACCTCACTGACAGCTAATCGAAATGGAAAAGACCTACCTGATTTTGTGCGTCCATGTACTTCACGACCGATGCCAATGATTCTAGCTTCTTTCGTGGTATTGTAGCGATGTAGGTATCCATCATGTTTGTCACGATGATCGTGATTCATAAGAATCTTGACGTTTTTACCGATGACTTCAGAAGGTTCATATTCGAAAAGTCCAGCGGCAGCAAGATTCATGGTCTCGATAATACCTCGATCGTCGATGGTAATGATCCCATCTATTGCTGTTTCAATGACGGCTTGCAACCGAAGGGCTAAATTCTGATCTTCCGTTTTTGACATACATGGAAATTTATGAGGGTATAGTTATAAATAATAGAAACCTAAAAAGATGATAAATATCATTTTTCACACTGATAAATATCAATATAAAATCTTTCATTTGGTACGAACTTGGACTAAAATTAGAATTATGAATTTATTAAATCCAGTGTCTACCATCATGCAGACAGAGCTAATTACACTGCAGAAAAACGACACCATAGCCAAAGCCGCTAGTATATTCCAAGAATATAAAATTCATCACATTCTTATCGTTGATGGACAATCATTAGTGGGAATCGTTAGTAAAAGTGACTTTCTATTTTTTCAAAGAGGATTTGCAGAAACGAGTAAAGACAAGTTGGTAGAAGAAATTCGTATGAATCATTTTGATGTGGCTTCTATTATGACGACGGGTATTGCAACATTGTCGTCAGAGGACAAGATCAATGTAGCCCTGGAAATCTTTAAGGAAAACTTGTTTCACGCTATTCTCATAGTGGATAATGATGCCTTGGTAGGAATTGTGACGACCTATGATATCTTATGTAGAGTTGGTGAGGATAAGGAGGTCATTAACTCCTACGAAAGTATCTCAGGATGACCCTGATTAAAATATTTAGTACGGGAAGTGCCACTTCAGAGTACATTGAGCGCCAAATTCGAGACAATTTGGAGTATGCCCAGATAGCGTATACATTGGAGCATGAACACCAAATAGATCAATTTATACAGCATAAAATTGATTCTATTCCAGCGGTTCAATTCAATGATTCTAAGATCTATTATTTCAATAAAACCGGTATACTAAGTACCAATTTGAAATCGATGATTCGAGATATTTTAGAAGCGGAAAATTATGGACAATTCCCTAAAATATTTTGTAATATAAATGCTCAAAAACCATCATTGGACTGTTTGATGTATGCGCATCGTTTTGCTACAGAAAACAAAGCGATGATTCGATTGAGCTGTACCTACCCTACGGAAAGTAATCAAGTAAAACATGACATTTCCTATGAAAACAACTTTTACAAATTGGTCAATAGTGTAGATGCTGTTTGGGGAAGTGATATATTGAGTTCTGCTATTATTGATGCGGTCTATCATCAAGGATGCCAGAATTGCATCATTCATAAATATGTAGAGCAAGATAATCCAGCCATGGCGATTCTACCAGGTATCAATGCCATGCAGATGGCCGAGTATGAGTATCTTCTCGCTCCCTTCAAATTACCGATCTTATATGTTCCGACCTCGTCGGTTTATCGAGATCTTTCTTTACCGCATCGAGATAAAAACGACAGCACCAATCGATTGCTACATGCTTTGGAAAACAATGGAAAACCGATCATAGAGCAAGCAATAAAGCGCAGTAGTGCCCCCATTCCATTTCAGAAATACTTACGATCAAAGAAACCCTTATACGTTTACAGTTAAATGATAAGGGCGTGTCCTTCCAGCAAAGCTGTCAGGTCAGGCTTTCCGCTACCAATGTACTCGGCTACGCTGCGCTTTGACCTCCGTGCATTCCGCTGCAATCCTTCACGCACATCGATCAAGCATTAGTTCATCTTATTTACTAATAATTCGTAAGTCTTATTGCCCTTCTCATCAAAATAATGAAGCACCTATCATTATGCATAGCACATCAATTAGTAGATTTGATGATGGATTCTAGCACACGAATTAACTAGCTATAATGACAGAGCTTCAACGTATTCTTCAATACTATAAAGATTGCTACCAGATTGATCAACGAGGAATTAGAATTGGAAATTTCCTTTCTCGACAATGTGAGAAAAGAAGAATTCCGACAAACAATGATTTCTTTCAAGAAAATTATCAAGGTGTATATATGAACGTTACTTGGGCTGCTTCTGTCGATAAGCACTTATTGTTACATGCCAAAGAAAAAGCCTTATATGCCGGAACCATATTTATCAAGCTTACAAGCCATGTTTTAGGGAAAGAACAAATAGCCTTGATTCCTTTATATATCCATGAGTTAGCATTGAAAAAGGAGGTAGATAACTATTTTTTGATGGTAACGGACACCTATTTTAATCCAGATTTTATAGATGCTGTTAATCAATTAGATGATCGTCTGAAAATAAAAATGGACCTGCTTTCAGAGAAAGCGCCTGCTAATCCTTTTGGATTTGATAATCAAGTTCTATTGGATGACTTCTTGAATACCTATTTTCAAGATTGGAATCGAACAGATTTGGAGAACTATTCCAAAGACAAATTCAATTACAATACTTACTTCAAAAAAAGCCAAGATGTACCAGTGAATTCCAAGAAATTATTTTCTTGCTTAATGTTTGGAATTTTTAAAAAATCAGAAAGCAGTATTGGAATCATCAATGAACTTCGGCATTTGTCTAAGCTAGGAAATAAACATTCTTTATTGAATACATTTTTTGGAATAAAACCATTTTCTATTCAGAAAATGAAAGCAAGGAATATCTATTTACCAACGACATTAAGTATAAATCAGGAGTCCGCTTTTTTTGCGGCTGATGTTTATCCAATTTCGCAAATCATAGGACCTCCAGGTACGGGAAAATCCTATACCATTGCTTCTCTGGCGATAGATCTTATCATAAATAACAAATCCGTCCTTTTAGTGACAAGGAATAAAGAAGCAGGAAAAGTCATTACGAACATCATAGAAAATGAATTTAAATTCAAAGGCGGAATAATTAAGGCGTTCGACAATAATTACCGAAGAAGTCTTAGATCAACTTTAAAGAAAACCTTAGGCGAAAATTTTAGGTTTCCGCGGTATCCAAATGATTTAAAAACAAAAATAGATCGAAAAATAATTTCCATTCAAAAGGTAGAACAAGAAATCCTCAGGACGGAAAGGGACGAATTAAATTGGGGATATTTCTATGCAGAAAATAAGAATAACCTGGTTGCATCTATAAAGAGTAAATGGATTCAATATCAAAAGAAACGAAAAACGCCCGTTTGGAAATTGAATGAAACATTAAAAAAGCTTAGAAAAGAAAAAAATAGATTGGTCAAACAATTTATTAAAAGAAAAAGACAATATAGATTGGATCGCTTTATCACGAATGAAAGCGATAAATTTCTTCAATTAAGCGCTTGTTTACAAGAAAAAAATACGACGCTTTTTGATAAAAAATTAAATGAACTTGATTTCAATATTGTTTTAAAGGCCGTTCCACTGTGGGCTACGACCACTAGAAAAATGAGTGGATGCCTACCCTTGCATCAGGGATTATTTGATTACGTGATCATCGACGAATCATCTCAATGTGATGTGGCTTCTGTTTTACCTGCCATCCATCGAGCGAAAAAATTAATAGTTGTTGGTGATCCAAAACAATTAAATCATATCTCCTTTGTTTCCAATAAAAAATTGAATGAATTAAAAGATAAATATGAAATACAACGTGATATCCCTCATTATAGGAAGCAAAGTCTAATTGATTGGACAGATGATTTATTAGTGCACCCCGATCAAATAGCTTACCTCGATGAGCATTTTAGAAGCAGGACGAATATCATTCAATTTTCTAATAAAATGTTTTACAACAATGAATTAAAATTGATACGATCCAATCCTAGTGAAGATAGTTACAAGTCCGTGCAGATTATTCCTTGTAACGGAACTCGAAGTGCAACAGGATATAATGAGCTGGAAACGGAGATACTTTTGCAAAAGTTGAATGTAATCATGCATACTTACGAAGATGCAAATCCAAGCTTTATTCCTTCGATAGGTATTATTAGTCCTTTCGCACAACAAATAAAATACATTAAGAAAAAATTGGCAGAACAGTTTGATCTGAGTCAACTAAAAAAACATAGGGTTTTAGTAGGAACCCCGTTCCATTTTCAGGGAGAAGAAAGAGATTATATGCTGATTTCATTTTGCATTGATAATCAATCGCACAGCGCGTCTATTAATTATTTAAATAAGAAAGATATTTTCAATGTTTTAATCACCAGAGCAAGAAATCAACAGTTTTTATTTACTTCTTTTAACTCAAAACAATTACCAGCAAAGTCATTATTGAAGGCATATATTGAATCGGAACACCGAATCCAGCCACCTATAATCAATCGGGAATTTGATTATTTTAGGGATGATGTGATTCAGTTTTTGATTAGATCAGATGTACAAATGGTCAAAGAATCAACCTTTGTTGCTGGAGTACCCATTGATATTGTCTTGCTTTCAAATGGTCAACATTATTGTATTGAATTGATAGGATATCCTGGTGCATTTGAAGAACAATTTAATCTGTCTAATTTAAGAATCTTAAATAGGATGAAAACACCGATATTCTTTCTACCTTATAGTAATTGGTTTTTGGACAAGAGGAAATCTAAAAAGGACTTATTAATCTTTTTACAGAGGCGGGAAACTATTTAGAAAAAATTAGAGTTGATGTGGGTTTAAATAATAAAATTATATAACCATGAAAAAAGAAATACTAGAACATCTATCAGAGCTTGAGCGTGACCGAAATATAGAAATTTTGATGGCGGTTGAGAGTGGAAGTCGTGCTTGGGGATGTCCATCACCGGATAGTGATTACGATGTTAGAATCGTTTTCAAAAGACCTACGTTGGAATATCTAGAAATTGAAAATAAATCAGACAATATTGATTATTTTCATGGAGCATTGTTAGATATCAATGGCTGGGACATCAAAAAAGTATTGAAGCTGATCCGAAAATCAAATGTTACTCCATTTGAATGGGCACAATCACCAATCGTCTATCGAGAAAAAGAAGGATTTACAACTAAAATATTGGAGTATTGTAGAACATATTTTCAAGCTAGGCATAGTTTGAATCATTATCGCGGTTTGGCTTATAATAGTTATATAAAAGGTATGCAAGGAGATTTAATCAACTTGAAAAAACTATTTTATGTTTTGAGACCTTTATTAGCTGCAAAATGGATCATTGATAAAAAAGAGGTACCACCTATGGATATCTTGAGTTTATTAGTAAGCATCCCTGACCCTTCGATAGTACATCATATCGAGGAATTGTTAAAAATGAAGACAGGATTAAATGAAGATTATTTGCATGAAATGAAACCTGAATTCAAGGATTTTCTCGATGATTTACAAGCGGACGTTAAGGAAGCGGAAATAGAAGATCAGCCTACCAAAATGAACGTGTCCAGCTTAAATGCATTTTTTCAAGCAACTATTGGAATCTAATGGACTTAGAATATATAAGGTCTCATGGATTGATTTTACTGGAATGCATATCAGGGAGTAAAGTATACAATCTTGATTTAAAGGATTCTGATACAGATATAAGAGGAGTTTTTTATCTGCCAAAAAATCAATTTTATGCAGATAATTATATTCCTCAAATATCTGATTCGAATAATGATATCGTTTTTTACGAGATAGGAAGGTTCATAGAGTTACTGTCTAAGAATAATCCTTCTATGTTGGAATTGATGGCTACTCCAGAAAGCCATGTCATTTATAAACATCCGTTACTGGACAGTTTGAATCTATCCATGTTTTTGAGCAAGAAATGCAAGGATACTTTTGGTGGATTTGCCTTGACACAAATTAGAAAGGCCGGTGGATTACATAAAAAAATCTTCAATCCTGTCTCTAAAGAACGGAAATCAATTTTGGATTTTTGTTACGTATTAAAAGATCAAGGATCCATGCCACTTAAAACTTGGTTGGCTTTGGAATCTAAGATGCAGGAACGAATCGGTTTGGTGAAAATTCCCCATTTTAAAAATGTATTTGGTCTGTATTATTCAGAATCAGATTCAATCACCTATAAAGGTGTTTTATCCAATGAGAATGCGAATGCGGTATCTTTAAGCCCTGTTGAAAAAGGAGCGAAAGCAATAACCCAGATGTTTTTCAATCAAGACGGTTATACCAAACACTGTAAGGATCACCAGGATTATTGGGCATGGGTTGAAAATAGGAATCAATCGAGATTTGAAGTGAACATCAAACACAATAGAAATTACGATTCTAAAAATATGATGCATACAATTAGGCTTTTGGATATGGCTTACGAGATATTAAGTGAAGGGCGGATTGAAGTTGTACGACCTAATCGGGAAGAATTGCTAGATATTAGATTCGGAAAATGGACCTATGACGAATTAATGGAACAAGCTCAAGAAAAAATGTTGAAGATTGAAAGTGCTTATTCAAATTCTGCACTGCCAGAATTACCGGATTATGAGCTTATCGAAACCTCATTAATCAACATTCGAAAGGCACTCTATAAAGAATAGATATTGACCGTTTATGCATATCAGAATATTAATACTATTGTTTTTCGTTCAATCTTGCCAATCAAATGAGCCTCAAGGTATTTGGTTTCATGAAAATGTACATTTTGATAACAGTGTTCTAGCACATTTTTCGGAAGATTCTTTGACTGTAAAGATCTTGAGTTCATTTAATTATTATATGTCAAATGAACCGATGCACTTTAAGTTAGTGGAGAAGAATACTTATGAAAATGACTCATTTAAAATTGTGATTCATCAATCAGATAGTTTGGAAATGAAAACTTATAAGAATGATCGTTTAATAGAAGTTGAAAAGTTTTTCAAACTCAAGCAGCTTAATTCTACAATTGATGTCAATGATCTGAAAACCAAACTTTTTGAAAAGTCTCTAGAGTATAAAATGGAGGATTATCAAGTAAATGCAGATATAATAGACAGCCAAAGAATCTATAATTATAATGTAATAAGTACTCCAATCGGATTTGGGTATTACGACTTATTTAGATTCGGAAGTGAAGTCTTCATCCTACTTAATACTGAGTACCCATTACCAATCCAACTTGGACAATTTAAGACAGTCGAAGACCATAATGTATGTCGAGCATATCTACGAAATGAAGAAGGTGTATTAAAGGTATCAAGTTTTAAACCTTTAGATCAAGAGTTAATAGGAAGATGGAGCATTAAAAACAAAAATTCTAAAAACCTAAATTCAATAAAAGACTTTAATATTAGTCCAGATTCGATCATTATAAATTTAAAGACGGAACATCAATATAAGTATGAATTAAATAGATTATCAGAAAATAATCTTTACTGTTTGAAATCGGGAATCACTAATCCCTTTTTGATAAGAATTGATCAAAATGATGATGAAATTGAAATTACCAATTTTAGAAATCGAACGGAAACTAAAATGATCTTAATGAAGGATAAATAAGCTTCAGGAAATTTTAGTCTTACAACTTCTCAATCAAATTTTTATTCTTGGAAGCCCATTGGTGCAGGGAGAATGGCGCATCGGGTGGATCCAATTTTGAAATGATATTTGAACGATGTTTTTCAACCGTTCTTTTAGAGATTCGAAGGAGCGCACTGATTTCAGCAGAGCTTTTGCCGCTTGCTATTTGTTGTAGTATTCGTTTTTCAGATTTAGTCAGTAATTGTAGATTTTCTAATTCATTATTCAAATGGTTGAATAATTCTCCGCCGAAAGCCTCACTGAAGTACCGTAAGCCCCGCATGACGTGTTGAATACAAATATCAATTTGTTGTATCGGATCTTCTTTGAGCATAAATCCTCTCACACCGATTTTTTTAGCTGCCGCAACATAGCTTTTTTCCTTGTGATAACTTAAGAAAATAATCGGTGTTGAAATAGATTTTAATTGGCAGTATTCAGCAATTTCAAATCCATTATAATGGGGCATTTCTATATCCAATAAAGCAATATCTAGATCTTCATGTTCCAACATTCGTATGGCTGCCCGACCATCATTACAGGTCTGAATGGAACCATAGCCTACGGATTCTAATTCTTGACTTAAACCTTTTCGAAGATACGAGTGATCATCCGCCAATAGAATTTTTAAATTGGATTTGTAGAACATACCCAAATGTACTACGAAGGCATTTGGAATGTCAAATTAAATGTTAAGATTTAATTTTATTCGTCTTGGATGGGAATTTGGATTTGAATGGATGTTCCATTCTTTGGGGTCGTGATAATTTGTAATTGTGCTGCGATATAATTACATCGTTCTTGAATGGTCTGCAATCCCAATGAATGTTCTATAACTTGGGAAGGATTATCTTTCTGAAAACCTATTCCGTTATCATCGATGGAGATTTGAATATGATCTTGTTTTTGCTCGACGATAATACTGGCTTCAGTAGCTTTGGAGTGTTTAAGAATATTAGAGAGTGCTTCTTGTATTATTCTAAATAGATGTAAATGGTTTTTTGGTGCCAAACTTGTATTGATATTATCAATGCTGTGATAAAAGAAAATGTCCGAGTGTTCATCAATTTCTTCAATTAATTCTTTCAGGGCTTGTTGTAATCCAAACTTTGAAAGATTTACCGGATGAAGACCTCTGGATATACTGCGAATTTCTTCTAAACTACTAAGACTAAGTTGCTCAAGATCTTGATGGTCTAATTTACGTGCCTGACGAACCAATAGCAGCAATTTTTGACCGACACTATCGTGTATTTCTCTAGCTAGATTCTGCTTATTAGTTTCAGTGGCATTGATAATAGCTTCCGTCATTTTTCGCTGTCGATTCCATGCCAATTTCTTTATTCGATATCGACCATAGAATACAGCGAAGAAAACAATTCCTAGTAAGATAAACCAGAATTCCATGTTTTTCCAAAACTGGTTCTTAATGATAAAGGAAAATTGTTGCGGTTCTGAGGCCCAAACATCATATCCATTATCCGCGGTAAATTCAAAGAGGTATTCACCGGGAGGTAGATAAGAATAATTGACTTGGGAATCATCCGTTTCCTCAGACCAATCTCGCGATTCATGATTTTTGATCAATCGATATTTATACTTGGTGTTTAATGGATTGGAATAGCTAATGGCTTGCATTTCAACATGTAAATGGTTTTGATGATGTTTGAATCGAGGGATTGTATTGTTTTGATGGATTTCGATAGCTTGATCATTGGATTTGATAGACTTGAAACTGATCAAAGGAGGGAGACTACTTTCTCTATATTTTGTTGGATCAAAAATCCATAAACCATTTAATGTGCTTAAACAAATACTGCCATCATCCTGAATGAGCATGCCGTCATCCAATAATAACGCATTCATTTCATTCGAAGAGAGACTATACTTTGTTAGAGTCTCTGGTAGATTTTCAGTAACTCCAGAGATAGGAGATGAAAAAATCTGTAAAGCACCACCGAACCAAATGGTTGAATCATGGATAGCAATAGAATTTATTTGACTAAATGCTTCCGTTGTTGGTAAGGCTATGTGTTCCAAGCGAAGGCTGTCTGCATCAACGAATAGTCGATGTAGATGTTTGGCACTCTTGATATACAATTCTTGCAGAGATAGGGAATCCATAGAACGATAATCATTGAATTCGTAATGATTCATCAACAACTGTACATGCATTGAATCATCTTTTTCATAGACATAATGTACATTATATAAATCTCTGAAAATATATCCGTTCCAAAATGGTAAGATTTCGTGTACATCTCCTAACATCAAGGTTTGATTCTTGTCATATTCAGAATAGAGAATTCTACTTCCAGCAGTCCTAAACATATGCTCATCAAAGCAGAAAATTCGAAGTTGATCTTCTACAGAATATAGATTCGTTTTCTTTAAATTATGGGAAGTGTATATGCCTATAGGTGTTCCGACAAATAATACACTATCGTTTAATGCAGATAATGTTTTTGCTTGATTACCAATAAGTAAGGTGTCAATGATGATGTCATCTTTTATAATGACTAAACCCTTATTTGATCCAACGATGATTTTATCCTGGAATTCAATGGTTTTGAAAATAGTATTAGATGGCAATCCGTTTTTCTTACGATAATATTTCAATGATGGATCTCCAAACTTAATCAATCCATGTCCATAGCTGGCCAACCAAACATTTTGTTCATCATCTCTAAATATGTCATAGATAAAAGGACTTGCCAAGCCACTGGATTTTTCATAAGATTGGATATTTCTAGTTTTAGTGTCAATCAAACCGAATCCTCCTCCTTCCGAACTGTACCATATTTTATCCCCTACATTAAAAAGACCATGAACTCGGATTATAGGGTATTCAAAACGAAAGTCTTTCTGATCGTATTTATGCACACCATTTTGTGCACCAAGCCAAACGTTTCCTATTGAATCCCTACTTAATTCATAGGTGTAGAAATGTGGAATACTATCAATGTTAATCGTTCTGATTGACTGATTATGTATACTTATTTCAGTGAAAAGAGTCTTGTCGTCTTGATAAAAAGCAGCATATAATGTATCGTTATTGTATACCAATCCAGCATGACACGCTTGTAAATCAAAGCTTGCAAATCGTAATATGGTAGAAATAGAATCAGCCGTCGTTGCTTTATATTGTACAAGATGTGCGCTGTAGAAAAAGTATAAAGTGCCATCTGGAGTCTCCCCCATATCCACAAATCCTTTGTAATCGTTTCTTTCATTCAATTCCTTACAAGGATGTATTTCCCCATTTTGAATATACACGATACCTCCATTCCTTGTTGAAACCCATACCCTACCTTGAGAATCTGAAAAAATGTTCGTAACATCATTATCAGGTAATCCATTATTCTCTGTGTAGTTTATGGATGTTTTTCCGTCAAAAGCGGCTACTCCACCCTCCGTTGCCAACCACAAAATTTTATCAGGACTTTGAGTGATTTTATAGACTTCCGGATGTGGTAAACCTTCATTGATAGAATATTTTTCAAAATTCATATACTGTCCCCAGAGTTGGGAAGTAAGGAACAGAAAAAAAGCGATATGACGGATGAGCCTTGACATTGTTGCCGATCTATAACAAATCTACAATAAACCTAGAAAGGCATGGTCAATTCAAAATACGTACCCCTACGTACGCGGTGCATAATGGATTGATATAAGTTTGAAATAGTATTCATTCATGTAATATGTTAAATCTATCAAAATGAAAATACGATATGCATTGATCTTGATCATCAATATATATATGATGAGCTACTTAAACGCACAATTGCCAAAAGTACCACCTTTTCAAAATGGCTTAAGTCTTTTGAGCGCAGCGCAAAACAATCAAAAAGTCGCTGGAATGGGCGAACTTATTGTGAATCGGACTTTTGGTGAAAAGATAGTACTTACCAATGGTTTTGTTCAAACATTCCCAGAATCACGGCAGCTATCAGAAGCGTCCGTATTGTTGCGTTCATACCCAAATCCTGCAAGTTCTCAAGTGCAAATAGAGTGGAATGATCCATATCGTTTTCATCAATTTCAGCTTATGAATTCATTGGGGGAAATAATCGTTACTGGTTCTATTCAAGCTACTAATCAGTTTCATATTTCTGTCATTGACTTAGATAGCGGAATATATTATGTCCAACTTTTCAACACCAGGAATCATCCATTGCAAACCATTAAATTATTGAAAATATGAATGTTAGGTACGTCATTAGTGCGATCCTTTTTTGTTTTGTAACTCAAATAGGAATAGCACAATCGAATCAAACTTTAGGATTTAATTATCAGGCGGTTATCCGATCTGATCAAGGTAAAATTCTAAAGAATCAGGAAGTTGATTTGAAGATTCAACTTTTGCAACATGTAGAGAACGAAGAAGTCATTTATGAGGAATATCATCGATTAAAATCAGATGATCTAGGCATCGTCAATACCGTCATTGGACGAGGTGAGAATAGATCTGGATCCTTTGATGATATCCCATGGAAATCTCAAAATATTTGGGTAAATATTCTGATAGATGAGGATCTAGATGGAATATATTCTGAAAATAATTATGCTCAATTATTAGCGGTACCATATGCGATGTACGCGCGGCAAGCGGCGTCCCTAGATCGAGAAGGTGGAACCAGAAATGATATTCCTGATACGATACGAGGAAGTAAATATTGGCAACTAATAGGAAATCATATCAAAGAATCCATGGATAATACGCTTGGAACGACCAATGAAGTGGATCTTGTTTTTATTACCTCTGATATAGAACGGGGCAAAATTAGCGCAGAAGGAGATGTTCAATTCTTACAGGATCTCACTGTAGGAGGAACCATCGATGTGGAAGACATCGCTTATTTTCATTCTACCATTGAAGTATTTGGCGATATACAATTAAGTGGAAACATTACTGGTGAAAGCAATGCCTATTTCTATGAAAACTTGACCGTCGCACTTGATGTATTTATTGAGTCCAATCTCTATGTTACTGGAAATTCCGAGTTGTTTGGCGATTTAGATGTTTTGAAGGGAGATGCAACGCTACATCAAAATTTAGAGGTGAAAGGGCTTAGTCTATTTAGCAATGAGACCAATTCGATGACCAAGGACGATGGATCTATTGTGATTGAAGGAGGCGTTGGCCTAGAGAAGAACTTAAATATGGGAGGAAATTTGTCGCAGGATGATCCCAGTGATGAAGTACGCATTGGTAAGACGCTTATTACGAATGAAACCCAAGCATTGGATAAGGACAGTGGAGCCTTGGTTGTAGAAGGCGGTGTCGGTGTTGAAAAGGATCTTTGGGTTGGAGGAGATCTCAATGTGGTAGGTGATTTGAAAGGATCAGGATTGGTTATTGATGGTAAGAGAAACGGCCCAGACGACGAATGGGATAGTTACCCAGTACAAGTAACTGGTATTAATCAAGGAATTGCGGTCAGAACCCTAGAACCTCCGGATAGCGATAATAATTTCATCACTTTTTTTGATGAAAATTCAGAAGCTGTTGGACGTATCGAAGGGCAAACGAAAATTGATATTCTACAAAGTGAAGAATATATAATAGAGACAACTTTTCAAGCGGCAGCCATTGCCAGCTCTCTTGGATCGTTTGCTTCGCAAGCTGCATCTGATGCCAATCTAGCATTGGATGTAGGTGGTGTGGTGGTCGACTTTGCGAACCACCTACTGACCATCGTTGGAGCTGGATTTGGTGCTGTAGAAGGAGGCGCCGGATTGGGCGATCTGATCTGTGTAATTGCTATAGCCGTGATCGATTTAGCCTATTCTACCATTCAATTAGCCGGCGGCATTGCCGGGAATTTTATTGATTTTACAGTAACAGCTTTTGATGCGACGGTAAATATTGGTAGTATTATTGCTTATCAAACACAGATATTTCGTAATTCTGGTTCAACCTTTTCCTCGGGCTCTGCAGATTATGCAGAATGGCTACCTAAGATGAATCCAGAAGATACATTTAAGCCGGGAGATGTAGTTGGAATCCGTTCGGGAAAGATAACAAAGAACATCAGCGATGCTGAAAAATTAATGGTGATCTCATCCGATCCCATTGTGCTAGGAAATATGCCTTTGAAATCGGAAGAACACTTGTATGAACGAGTTGCTTTCATGGGACAGGTTCCTGTCAAAGTAAACGGCCCCGTTCAATCTGGAGATTATTTAATAGCTGATGATCAAGGTCAAGGATTTTCAAAGGCCATTTCACCGGAAGATATATCGGTGGATCTCGTCGATAAAATCATAGGGGTTTCTTGGGGAAGCTCCGAATTACACGGAATAAATTACGTGAATACGGCCATCGGTTTAGAACATAATGGCATGGTGCCTGTATTAAAAAATCAAGTCAATGAGTTGGATAAAATAAAAACTGAATTGGAAGAAGTGAAAAAGTATATGCTTGAGCGTGAAGAAATATTGGCGGAGCTGGTGCCCGGATATAGAGAAAGAATGTCCTTGGAACCTATAACTATAGATGAACAATTGATCGCTTCATCCAATAAGCAAAGGGAGTCTTTCACAGCAGAAGCTATACATCAAGAGTTTCAAGAAAATAATCTTTTTGGTTTAGTAGACGCTTATACCCAAGAACGACACGGTGATCGATATGTGCCAAGCATGGATAATGCTCAAATAATGTCGATGATCAATAAAATAGATTCAGAGCATTCCTTAGATCTTTCCATCTTTAATAGTTCGATGGCGGGACCTTTTGATGGAATAGAAGATGTGGCAAATGATATTTTGAATAAAGATTATATAGCTGATTTTAAATCAGCAATAACCTCGGCTGTCAGCTCAGCCGTTCAAGAAGTCGCCGATCAAATATTGCTAGTAAAACAACAAATGTTGGATGATATTGCTTCTGGAGCAGATTTTACCCCGAATGAAAAAACAATGTTGGATGAAAAGCTCAATGAGATTCTACCCATTTTTGATTTAATGGAAAATTCTGGACAACTGGTCAACGATGTCATTTCCGGAATATTTGAAATTATCGATGATGCGGCCTGTGCCATTTGCAATGAAATAGACGCCTTACCCGTACATCCGGATGACATTGTGGATTATATCAATATTCCGGTAGAATTCACGTTGGAAGTGATTGATTTCTTTGTTGGAACCTTAGATGAAATAAGAAACTTAGAAATCGGAGCTGAAGTGTGCTTTTTAGGTGAATGTGGTGGGTTTAGTATTAATCCTTTTGAAGATATCATTCCTGATTTGGATTTAGATGTCAATGATTTTCCATTCGTAGATAATAAACAAATCAATATTCAATTTCCGGACTTATGTCAATCAATCAACTGTAATTAATTTCTCTCTTCTTAAAAAATCAATAATGAAAAAAATAATATTATTCTTCGCTATATTTTTAGCTGTACAACATCTTAGTGCTCAAGACGTTTCTTCTGCGAAAGCACGAAAAATCAACGAATTAATTCAAGTACTTGGCTCGGAAGAGCAATATCAGTCATTTATCAATGTTGGCTTGGAAAATCTTGTAGCTAAATATGGCTCTCAACTTGCTGAAACAGATAAGCAAATTCTGCGAGAAGAAGCCATTCAGTTGGTTCGAACCTTCATGGAAAATGATATGAAACGTATTTATGATAAATACTTGACGGAAAAGGAGATTGATGATTTGATTGCATTTTATTCTAGCGACACAGGCCGCAGATTTCGTCAAATTCAGCCGATGATATCCCAAGAAATAAATCAGGTGATGTTGACGAAATATTTGAATGATTTTAAAGAGATTATTGCAGCAAGGTTAACGAGTAAAAAATAGCACAATTATAGCCATCAGGACAGGACATTCGCGTGAAGGATTGCAGCGGAATGCACGGAAGCCTTGGCGCAGCAAGGCTGAGTACATTAATAGCGGAAAGCCTGACCTGACAGCTTGACTGGAAGGGCACGCCCTAAAGGAAGTGTGTTAAATGTTGCTTGTGGTCATGGAAGAAATGCGCCCCCTTTAGCCAGAATAGATTTTGACGTCACAGGAATGGATCAAATGAAAACGATCGCGGAAAAGCAATCTGTACAGTTGAGTGGAATTCAGACAGATTATATCGATCACTGCGCTGGTGTTGATCGCTCCCGATGTTTTTTAGAAGAAATATAGTAAAGGCTATTTGGCGAGTTTTGCGGCCTTTATCCTAGGAATAATGTCGATGACAGGATATGGACGAATTGGTAGTCTACAATTTATAGGATAAGGTAGCATAGAAAGAACGCCCTTCAGAAGGAATAATCCCAGGTCCGGGATATCCTGTGGCGCGTCTTGTGAAATAGGATTCATTGAACAAATTATTGACGCCAACTTGAAGTCCCAAGTTTTTAATCCGATAACTCATCGAAAAATCTACAATGGAATAGCTAGGTATTTCTCCAATAATTCCACTTCGATTATCTCCATCAGGAGCAGCTGGAGAATTTTGGACATCGGTAAATTGAGACGAAACATAACCAAATTGTACCGTGCTGAGAAAATCTCGATAACCCAATTGTAAACCTGTTTTGAGGTTGATGAAAGGAATAAATTCGACTTGCTTACCAACGACGTTATTCTCTTCACTACGTAAATATCGAGAATGCGTCAAAGCCGTATTCGTAAACCAATTAAACTTCAATTGTTCTTTTTGAGGAAAATAGATTTCTTTGATATTGAAATCGATAAGTGATTCAACTCCTGAAATCAAGGCGGTACCGATATTCTTTCTTACACGATTGGCACGATTATCCAATATAACTCCGATGCGGTCATTATAGTAGATATTGTAAAATCCCACATCATAACTCATCTTTTTCTTCCATTGTCCCCTCCATCCAACATCTGCCGTAAATCCAGTTTCATCACTGATATCTGGATCAACAATAAACGTAGGACTGACCACTCGGATATCACTGAAAGTGACCGAACGATAATTCTGCGAAATATTCGCATACCAGTTGATAGAAGTTCTCGCTTTGTAACTCAATCCTACACCAGCCAAAGCAAAATATCTCGGTAAAATTCGATCTTCTTGATTTAATATATTGGCAATCGGATTATTGGCATTATCAAAGATCACTTGATTATACTGCCCATGACTTTCAGTTCGAATATATTCTAGTCGTAAACCCGGGGTAATGGACAGTCTTGGATTGAGGTAAAAGATTTGCTCCGTAAATAAGGCAATATTGGTATTCGGGAAAATAAATTCGGATTGGTTGGCATAATCCGGAAAATCGTCCGTTCTTGCTTCAAAATCCGGGTCGATGCCCGTACTACCAGGACCTTGGAACGACTGATTTCTTGATCGAAAGAATTTAGCGCCTATCAAACCGATTGATTTACGATCTAAGGTGAGATATTCAAACAAATATTTCGCTTCCAAACCACCGTTGACAAACCTTCCTTTAATCAAATCTCGTGGAGAAATATAACTCCCATCCGGTCTCTGTTCATCGAGTGCTGTAATCGGATTTTGATTCAATTCTACCGGATTTCCTCGATATCCAAGCGAATATCTGGAGGCATTCAATCCAAAAGCTCGAACGCTCAAACGGCTTTTAAGACTGATGTCATATTCGTATTTGATATTGAATAGAGACCAATTGACGTCAAACCAATTTCGATCTCTTGTACTTAGACGAGGTGTTTCTTCAAACATCTTATCTGTCAATCCACCGGCCTGCTTCGCTAGATAATTATAATAGCTATAATCAGCCGATATATGACTTCGTTTATTGATTCGATAATTTAGATTGATGAAGGCATTATGAGCTGTAAAGTCCGAATTGTTACGATAGCCATCACCCTGTTTGTAATTGTAATAACTATTGACGGATAATTTCTTGTGATTAAAGCCAATACGATTGAAACTATTAAAGAAATTGAAAGAGCCTACTGTTTGATTCGATTCAATTTCCCAACGCTTAAAACTCGGAATGCGTTTCGTTTTGAAATTAATTAATCCTCCAAACTGCGTTCCGTATTGTAAAGAACTGGCACCGCGAATCACTTGAATCTGTTCCAAGGCTTCTGCAGGTGGCGTGTAGTAGTTTTCTGGATATCCTAAAACATCGGCACTAATGTCATAACCATTTTGCCTTGTATTAAAGTTGGATGTCCGATTCGGATCCAATCCACGGCCACCGATCGAAAGTTGTAATCCACCATCACTGCCCTCATAAATGTTCAAACCTGCAATTTGCGAAAAAACCTGCCGACTGTTATTACTAGCAAAGTTTCCCTGTAACAATTCTAGAATGATCACCTCGGTTTTTTTACCAGCATAAATGGAGGTACCTTGATAATCTTTTAATTGACGCAATGCGAATATTTCCTTCCGCTTGGCGGCAATTTCAATCGTGCTGAGCTCGATTTGAGGTTCTTCCAATACGATGGTCAGAAAGGTGTCTCGCTGAATATTAAGAGCGATTATTTGGCTCTTAAAACCCATGGAAATAATACTTAGTTCATGCAAGCCTTCGGACATGTTTTCAAACAAAAAGATACCATTTGCCTTAGTTTCAATGAGTCGATTCGTTTGTTGGTCAAATATGATCGCCTCCGATATTGCTTGATCGTTCGTTGCGTTTTTAACAATGCCTTCGACCCGCCATTGACCCGATAGTAATTCTGGGAAAAGCAACAATCCAAGCAGTAATATGAAGTAAGCCTTATTCATTCAGCGGCAATATTAATTCATTATAGTCAGAGTTTTGATCTACCTGTAGTAAATCAATGTCATCTTTGACATAAGTTTGACTCATTCGCCCATTTAGAGCGGCATAACTCTCCACAAAAACCTGAATATGCTCATGTCCTTGAGCAGCAAAATGCTCACCAAGATGATGGGCATATTCAATGATAAAATCGACTTGAGTGGACATTTGTTTTTCTTGGAAAGCTGTTAGAAAATCATCGTTTTCAACATAAAATCGTTTACCCGTTTGGGCATTGACGATCTTGAAATTAGCATAGCCCGTTTTCTCCATAAGCATGACGCGCCAAGAAAAACGATAGCCCAATTCATTCCAATAAATATTACCTGGGTAAACCAAATACCTCAGTGGGAATAGAATTTGAATACTAAAAAAGAGTATGAGGACAGCGGCTCTTAAACGGTGCCATTTATTGGCCCCAAACCGCCATGTTTTTTTATTATTAAATCTATGGATGTTGATCGAGAGTAAATTTGATAAACGATTCAATATAGATTGATGAAATGAAGGGCTAAAGAAGATCAAGGTGGAAAAAATCATGATAAATGGAAACATTCCGATGGGAAAGAGCACCCGTGTGAGAACATGAAAAATAACCACCATGGCAAAGGCAAAAACTCTGGTTCGTTTATTCAGTAAAAAGAAGACAATGGTCAAATCATAGATGGCTCCTCCCCAGCTAAACAGATAGTGCATCCAGCGTTCATGCATTAAAAATCCAATAAGAGGCGTTTCAAATTTGACCGGTAACCAGAGCGTCAAGGGCATCGCATTGAACAACCAATCATGATTTAATTTGGCGAGACCCGCATAGATATATACGATGGCCAACAGCAACTTTATCGAATCCACCGTCCATTGGGGAACATATTCAGCAGCAATATGATCGCCTCTTCGAGCATCCCAAGAAAAATAGCGATGCATGGGTAGGAAGATCAGTAAGAAACTTAATATAGATATAAAGTAGTAATGATTGAGATAGGTTGTTTTATCCAATAACTCTATATACGTGAACAAGATAAAAAACATACTGATGGCCCATCGGTAATAAAAACCAATCATTACAGCGAGTGCTGATAATGCTGCTGCAATAAATAAGACATAGATCCAATTTCCTGGAGGTATTTGCACCCATTCAAATCCATAATAATGAAAGTGAAAACTAGGTTCTAGATAAAGTTTTTCAATCCATCCATTCCACCAGAATCGAACCAGACTTACGAACATTAGAAAACCAAATAAAATACGAAAGACCGCAAGCGGTGCGGCCTTTGTAACTTTAGCTCTATAATTTCTTAATAATGTATTCAAAGGAAAAATGAAATTAATGATTAATCACCGTCGGCATCGACATAATCAATCTGAACACAAAATTGCTTCATCATATCCACTTTCAGTAAAACTATGGCTTTTTGAATTTCATCATATACCGTCAATACAGCTATAAAATCATCGTCTACCAAAGCCTTTAAATCATCTTGTAAATGTTCCTCGGCCGCAGATGCTGCTATGGCCCATTGATCATTAATGGCTTTCTTTAGATCAGTGCCTTCTGTTAATCCCTGTACATAGTCCAAATAAACGTCAAGACTTGGGCCTTCTGTACTTCCGTCAAAGCTCACTCCATTGAAAAATTGTTGAACACTTTTAAAGGCTTCATCAAATAATAGTTTACTATAATTTCGGGAATAGACTGCTTCAACGGATTGCCCATTGGCGCTACCACTAAACACCCCTGCCGGAATACCCAATTTCCCTGCCCGAAAAAACTTTTCATAATAAAACATGAAATCGTTCGCCATTTTATCGAAGGAGGCAGTAGCAGAACTTCCACTATTGGCAATAAATTCTGCTCGGTAGGCTCCTTTCCAGTCATTGAGAACGGCTTCGCTTAAAGACGTTAGGTTGGATACGATATCAATAATGTATTGTTGATAAGCGTCTTCAGTAATAATTGCAATGACGGATGCTGCATCATCCGCTACCCCGAAGAACAAATAATCCAAGGCAGGAAATCCTTGCGCATCAAAATTAGAAGGTAGCATTAGATTATATACGCCACTACTGATATTCGATTCGATGAGCTCCGTATCGCTTGGATAAATGTTGGTATATTTCCTGATTTCATTGGTTTCCGCCTGACCAATGGCAAACATCGATACGTGCTGCCAGCTCTTATAGGCGGACAACCAGTTATCTTTTAGCAGATCGAATTGTTCCAATGAGGAATCATCATAAAAAATAGTCACTTGATCTGATAAAGATTGGAGATCGGATACATACTGTTCATAAGCTGGGATAATAATGTCATCAGCCCAAAAAGTAAGCACTTCCGAACGGTCAAATTCGTCGGTAAACATTCTTTTCTTCTCCGTTTCACAACATGAGAAGAAAAGAACAATGGTTAATATAGAGATGGTATAATGAATACCTTTCATATGATGTCGGTTTAGTTAGCAGCTTGAGCTACCGTAAATTCAAATTTAGACGCAATAGCTTCAGAGATAGAATCCAAGGTTTCTGCGGTTACATCCCAGAAGCCGTTTCCTTCCATCAATTGATCGATAAATCCATCCACTTCAGAACGAGAGAAATAACTACTTCCATTAGAATCACGTGTAAATCGTAAGCTATAGATAAATCCGTATCCTTCCGATAAATCGTGGAACACGGTTCCAGAAGCAGGAAGACCTGATTTTCCAGTTTGTAAATAATATACAGCTCGGATGGCAATCACTTTAGACAGTTCTTTTCGGATGATATCTGCTTGTTCGTCACGTACCGTGTAATCACCCGCCACAATAGCCGCTCTTCCTAATTTGAAGGCTTCCCAAATGGTATTAGCGATATCACTGAAATCAGAATCGGCATTCACGCGATCTAAGTATTTATTCAAGAAAGCGTCCTCACCAAGTGTGGCCAAAGGATCCGATGCATCCGTTGATGCACCAAATAGATAACCATATGCCTCATCCCATTTGTGTTCCATGTAGGTGTAAGACTTCCCTTCAACAACAGTACCGTTGTCATTATCTTCTATATTAGTCCCTGCATCCAATACAGCTGTACTTACATAATTATTGACAATTTGATCCAACATTAATGCACCGATCAATGATTTATTGATGGCCTGATTATATTCGAGACCTTTTGCATTTACATATCGAGTAGAGGTTCCATCAGAAGCTTGGCCCGCTTTACCCGGTTCGGCTAATTCCATTTGATTTGGAAAAACTTCGGAAACTTGCGCTTCTATCCAAGATTGAATATCTGCTTTTATTACAGCAGCTTCGGATGTGTTCGAAGTGAAAAAATCTTCCGATGCGGCAACTTTCGATTTTACACTTTTTGTAGATTCATTGAAGCTAGCATCGGCAAAAGGATTAGCATCACCACCAGTGGCCGTTTCATTGGCGTACATTTCCAACATAGTTTCTGCCGAAACATTGAAGTCTTTCATAGCATTGATTAATTCAGTAGCCATTCCAATTCTCGTTGTTTGACCGCTGAAAGAAACCGTACTTTGACCATCTCTCTCGAAATTGTAAACAGCAGGATTTTCAATTTTTTTAGTATCTCTTACACAGCTGGAAAGGAGTAGTCCGGTTACTGCAATAAGCATGGTATATTTAATCGTTTGTCTCATGTATTTTATATTAATTTTTATTTAGACTTATTCTAGTTAACGCAAAACTATCTCTTTTTTTCAATTAGAAAAGGAATGCCATATCTTTTTTACAAATTCATGACAAGATAATTTTAAGTCCATTTTTTTCTGTCCGATTTATCCGAATTATTACGCATTAGAGATCGAATTTAAAGCAAGTAAATAGGTCTATTTATTTCTATATATAAATAAGTTGGTCGTTGTACCCTATGTCCATGGCTCCCTTTCGGTCGGTCCACAGCCACCCACAATGCTAGGCTCGGACTATCGCTACGCGCTACCATTCCCAGCGGTAACGCAATAATTATATGATTACTTGAAATCACCATTCTTGCCTCGTAGTTTATTTAATGGCCTGAATTTTTAGTCGGTGCTGTTGCTTCTATTATATTTATAGCATAAATGCCTACTACTATGACAATGATTCGCTTCTTCTTACTAATACTTTCCGCTGTTTTCATTAGTGCATCCATATTTGCACAGTCCATCACGATACAACCCTATTTACAGGATGCTCATCCCCATTCTATCTATATTCTTTGGGAAACGGATGCAGGAGAAGAGAGCTTGGTTGAATGGGGCTTGACAGAAGCATTGGGCAATGAAACGAGTGGTATCTCCTACCCTTCCAATAATGGCAACGAACAGGTGCATGAGGTCCAGCTAGATGGATTGGAAAAATTTACCAAATACTATTATCGGGTGAAAACGGGTGATTTGATTTCCGAGATATTTCAGTTCAAAACACCTCCTTTTGCACAAGATAAAGAATCGTTTAGGATCGTGGCGATGAGTGATATGCAGCGCGATGGATCTTTTCCGGATAAGTTTCAGGAAATCGTAGAAGACGGAGTCATCGAATATTTAGAATCCGAACTAGGTGGCTCACCTGCCGATAACTTGGCCTTGGTTTTGATACCCGGAGATCTCGTTCAAAATGGAAACAATTTTGCTTCTTGGCGAAATACATTTTTCAATCCTTTGGAAAAACTATCGGCTTACGTACCAACATATCCCGTACCGGGAAACCATGAAAATGATGCCGCTTTCTTTTTTACCTATTTTAAATTACCGGAAAATGGTACGCTTGGATATGAAGAGCATTGGTGGTATAAAGATTATGGAAATGTGCGTATTGTTGGCCTAGATTCGAATGGATCATACGCTGGAGAAGAACAACTTTCTTGGCTGGAAGCTGTACTAGAATCAACATGTATGGCAGACTCGATTGACTTTGTATTTGCCCAATTGCATCATCCGCACAAATCAGAACTATGGACGCCGGGAGAATCAAATTTTACGGGAGATGTCATTGAGTTATTAGAGAATTTCTCTACCAATTGTCAGAAACCGAGTATTCATTTCTTTGGTCATACACATGGTTACTCAAGAGGTCAATCCAGAGATCACAAACACCTTTGGATCAATGTTGCTTCTGCCGGTGGGGCTATTGATAATTGGGGAGAGTTCCCCAATTTCGATTACGACGAATTTTCGGTATCGCAAGATGAATATGGCTTTGTAATGGTTGATGTAACGGCCGATGAAAATCCTTCGCTGCTTATCAAACGAATCAGTCTAGGAGATCAAGATATCACTCTAAATAATGTGGTGACGGATAGTTTAAATCTTCGCGTAGATCCAGAGGCGGTCGAAACCCCTGTTAATTTGTATCCGGTCAATCAAGAAATTGCTCCTGAATGCGCGATATTAAAAGCTTCAGAATTTGTAAGTCCTACGACCCTTTTACTACATGGACAAAGTCATTGGCAATTGGATACGATTACCGGAGATTATAGCGCACCGCTAATAGAATCTTGGAAGAATTTCGAAAATTGGTATTTTGATGTTGATACACAGGCTGATGATGATCTAAGCGATGAACATATCACAGGTCTTCAAGAAAATGCCCAATATCAATGGCGCGTCCGATATCGAGATCGAGAGATGAACTGGAGCAATTGGTCTTCCAGCACATCCTTCACTACGGGATTATCTATGGCGAATGAGAATCTTTTACTGAATCCAGGAGCAGAAGATTCTTTAGCGCATTGGACGATTATTGAAGGCGTCGTTGAATCCTTGGAAAGTGATGTTTGTGATGGAGTGCCGGCCTACCAAGGAACACGGTATTTTGCTGTGGGTGGATTGTGTGAGCATAGCGAAGTTGCTAGGTGCTATCAAGATGTTGATGTAAGCATATATGCTGATTCCATCGATCAAGCCGTTTTCATAGCTCGTTTTGGTGGTTATTTGTCCAATTATTCAGGTTCAGATCTACCGGAGATGAAAGTAATCTTTTTAGATGCTAATGGAATGATCTTAGATGAGACGGCATATATTTCCACGCAAAATAGTACTTGGACTCTGATCGAAGAGGAGGAATCCATTCCTGCACAAACTAGAATGATTCGTATGGAATTAAAAGGAACCCGTAACGCAGGTACAGACAATGACAGTTATTTTGATGCCTTATTCTTACATGTTGGAGCAGAAATCAATTGTGATATGGACATTACAAAATCAAAGGCCTTCCAATATCCAGAACAAGAACTGAAAATACAGCCGAATCCTGCCATTCAACGAGTACAGCTGGACATTCCCGCAAATATGAACGATTCGATACAGTGGCGAATAACCGATATGAAAGGACAAAAAGTATTTGTGGAAGCGACGAAAGAAGAAAATCGTTTACTAATACATTTGGATCATCTAAGCCCTGGTTTGTATATTATTAGGATGCATGATACGGCAGGCCAATCTGCCATCGGACGGATTATTAAGCAATAAAAACGTAACAATAAAAATTAAAAACAGCTCCAATGAAAAATTTAATAGTCCTACTAGTGTTATTTCCGATATGCTTATTGGGACAGAGCCATACTGGAATTTATCTAGATTCTAAGGAAGATTTGAATATTGCTGAAGTATTTAGTATTTCTGAGGATAGCATGACTTACCTCAGTTATTCTGAAGATGAAATATTACTTTGTTCATTAGATATTAGTGAAACTAATAAGACTTGCATACCTGTCCTAAATTATCCAGTCAAGTGGAAAGGAAGTCGTTTGATCCCATTTAAGATCATTGAATCAGCGAACCACGACTATTATATATTTTTTTATACCTATAAGAAGAAAACCAAGATATTGTACAAAGCACGATATGATGTGAATAATAATCGCTTGGATGATTTAGAGGAATTATTGAGCATCCCATCTTTATCCAAGGCACAAGCCGT
>JAHDFB010000033.1 GCA_020628475.1 Saprospiraceae bacterium
ATATCTACTTGGGATAGATACGCAGCAAAGGTATAAATAAATTCAATCTCACACAACATATTATATTTTTATTTAAAATATTAACATCTATATAATAAATAATTACACATGATGGAAAATAATAATATATTGCCGATTTATATCTCCCCTATTGATTAATTATTGTATTTGAGCCAAAATCGTCCTTTAATATCTACTTCATTGGAAAATTGATAAAGGTCCTCAGCTCTTTTGGATCTGTATTTTGAGGACTATTTCCATATGTCTCAAAAGGATGTAATTTTTTGTTGTATTTAAACTCTTTATTGCGCATTACGGAATATGCCGCAGACCAGGCATTTCCTAAATGCTCATAAGGACCAATATGCTCGATTTGGTATACTTTGGTGGCAGGCATTAGATACATGTTCGCTCCTTCCGGTAAATCATCGACTGTACCATCAACTGGAAGTCCCGCCGTGTAAACGGCTTTCTTTCCTACAAAATCCCACTTATGATATATACAGAAAGCCTTTTCCATATTAGCACTTTCAGTTTTGGCAGCTAATGCTCCTAATTGTTCAAAATCTTTTCCCATCTTTTTGGTGGCATCATCCATCGACATTTCGCGTTTTATTCCTACGTAGCTTCCGCCTTCAATCGAGCGCTCACCATGAAAAACTAGCTTTGAATGCACTTTTCCATCCTCCACATAATCTTTCAACAAATTCATCCCCCTGGTATAATCGTTGCCTATCATTTCCACCATCATCTTTTTCATCATAAACATAAACCAAGGCAGTGAACTATCCATATTCCATTCCACTTTAGTCCCTCCTTCTACTTCGGATAATTTGAAGTACGTTTTGGCTTTTGATTTCCATGGCTTTAAAAACATTAAGTCGCAATAAATAGAATGCTCATCTTCTTTTGTAATGGTCATATTTCCAGAGCCAACTCGGGAACCTTCCCAACTATAATGTTTGCCATCCTCCTGTATATTCACTTGTGCTTGAGGCTCTGCCATTAACCAAGGTGACCACTCAGGCCAGGTGTGAAAATCACTGATGGTATCGTGAACTTTAGATAAAGGTGCATTGATTATTTTAGATTTTACTACGTGGAATGCAGGCATAATATATTGTTCGTTTAGTTGTCAAAGAATGACTAAATGTACAAAATATGCCAAACTTTCTACTGCAAAACATTATTATTCAAATCAAGAAAATCGATTCCTTAAAGACGCTTTATTCCATGAATCTTAATACCAAAAGCAATTTTTTATCCATGCTTATATTCGCATGTGATTAGACAAGCTAACTAATTTCCATAAAAAGAATATGGCCAATAATGCACCCATTATTGACCATATCCTACTTATGATGTTATAGACGTCATCAGAAATTACATCTTTACAAATTTACCAGTGAATGACTCATCACCTAACTTCATTTCATAAAAGTACACGCCATTTAGAGCATCGAAATTTACAAGTACTCTTTCCGATAATGACTGGAAATTTGAAGTATGCATAACTTGTCCGGATGCATCCATAATTCTAAGAGATGCAGACTTACCAATTAATTCCTTATCAAATGTAAAACCTAGCTCAGATTGAACAGGATTTGGAACGATTTTGACGCTTCCATCGATTGATCCTGAAGATCTTAATTTGGTATCATCTTCCGGGCTCTGAAACTCTGGACAATCAGGACCATTTTTGAAATAATAGGTATCCGTGACATCTGCATCTTCACATCGATCCAAATAAGTCAATGTCATACGATAACAAGTACAAGCACTTGCATTTCCTATTAATAGGTTAGATCCGGTAGCAAAACTGTTATCACCAGGAGAAACAGTAATTGTCTCACTATTCACATTAGATATAACAGCTTCTGTAGTACAATTTACTACATCCAACGACCAAGATATATCTACATCTTCCGTAGCATTTACATTTTCACCGAAAAGGTTAATTTGATTTAAAAGAAGTGGTGGAGCTGGAACGTCATTCGGTAATTGAGTTCCTGGGAAATCCGAGGTCGGAGTAAAGAACGTTTCATTTGGAACAAATCCTGCAGATACTTTTGGCGAATAATCGAAGGCCCCCTTAATTTCAATATAAGCATACTTATAAGTGTTTACAGAACAGGTCTCTACTTCGGAATCACAACAGGTCAATCTAAACTCAATGATATAAATATCTGGATCAAGATTGGCAAATAAGGCCGTCAAATCTACTGTACTCCCAGTTATATCAGAAGAATTGAAATCATCATTCGCAACGATCGTACCATCCGTAGTTTTAATATTTACAAACAAACACAATCCACTATCATCTGGAATATCCAGACCATCGTAATTTAATTCTACTGGATCTCCTGGGCAAATAAACAATTCATCCCGTCCATGGATATTATTTAATCCACCAGCATAAATCCTGCCGACACATGCGCCTAAACCTCCAGTACTTGGAACAAATGGTCCATAGCCAATAAGTTCGCCATTGATATACGGATAATTGGACAATGTTTGAAATACTTCCACGGTACATCCAGTGATATCACAGACTTCCCAGTTCCCAGAATTCAAGCAAAGACTAGCACCTTTGCAATCACTCATCCATTTTTTGATACATACTTCTCCATTTACGATCGGGAAATCTCGACTCCAAGGCTTTCCATCCCATATTTCATCACAATAGAGGGTTACACTACCCGTGAGGTCAAGGGGTTTACCTGAACAAGCATCTTCGAAAGTAAAACATTCACAAGAAGTGGAAGGTATTGAATTATCCGATGGAATGTCTTTTTGAGCGTTTAATATTGTTCCTACTCCAACAAAGAGTAGTAGCATTAAAAATTTTTGTAGCATTTTAATTGATTAACAGGTTAAAAAATATATAGCACAACCACCTTAGTAAATCAATTAAGAAATAATCCTGTATATTTGCTCTCTCTTTTAGACAAGGGATGGAGAGTCTGCTTTCCTACGTGGAATTCGTGGATTCTCTTTTTTAATTTAAATCTAAGCGGGTTAGTTTTTCCGAACTTGTATTCTCAATAAATATTACGTAGAATATTTAATTGAGGGGGTAAGTATAGAGTCAGTTAAAAATTTTAGTTGTCATTGTCATTGTCATTTTAAGTTTCTAATATCTAGTTATTGAATATCACATTCAATCCAATAAAGTGGTGTGTTTAACATTTAATTTGCCAATGAAAAAGAAACCGAGCACATTACAATAATACCATTTTACTTTAAGCACCCTTTGCATTATTCAAATAACGGCACTATTGCTGTGTTCTCAAGCATTGATGAATCAAATCTATACAATTATTATTTATTTTACAAAATCAAATGTGTGATTTAGACGAAGAAAATGAACAATAACTGGATGCCCATATTACATTTCAAATTTTCGACTTTTAGTCAAAAAGCTCATACACCATGTACGGCATAGCTTTAGGCGAATTTGACACTTTCTATTTCGACGCAACAAATGGTGAATTATTTTTTTTTAATAACATTTAAATAACATCTCGATGTTTGATTATTGAGATTCAGGTCAATCTTATACAAAAAAAGATGCCCCAGCGGGCGCTGGGGCATACAATAAACCAATTTCATAAGTTAGATATGAAATTAAAATAGACGAAATTTATCTTAAACAGATGGCAAGCATCCGTACCTTTGTTTTAATCTTTCTTTTGATGAATATGTGAATTTTCTCGACTCATCGTTGGGAAACTATCATCATCGATCGAGATCACGCTGCTATATTCATTTTGAGATGAAGCCTCCGAAACATCATCCAACTGAACATTGTATCGATCATATGCTGGCCGTTTTTCATATTCTTGAATGGTTTTAGGATCATCTAAAGAGCGTAAGTCCATACCATCTGCATTTTGAGTAGCGGACCTATAGGCATACTGTCTTGGCTCCGCAGGACGCGTTCTTGTTGCCTGTGCAGGCTCTGGAGAAGTCGTTCGAACGGGTCTTGAAGCAACTTCTTCAAATTCGAATGTATTGGTATCCACCGTTTCATTTCCAGAAATGCTAAATCCGTCCATATCCCCAAAATCTTCATCCAATGGCACAATGATCTTTTCATCCTTCGGCTTAACAGCAGCTTTATTTTCTTCCATAAAGCCAGTCGCAATCAGCGTAATACGCATTTTATCTCCGAGTTCTTCATCAATACAGTGCCCCCAGATCATATTCGTTCCTCGACCTGCTTCATCTTGAACATACTCCGTAATTTCATTGAATTCCATCATCGTAATTTCATGCTCACTAGACGTTGAAATATTCAATAATATATTTTGTGCTCCACGAATATCACTATCCTTTAATAATGGAGAATTTAATGCATCATGAATGGTATTCTTTGCCCGATTTTCACCGTTGTATTCAGCGAATCCCATTAAAGCAACGCCACTTTCTCGCATGACTGTATTTACATCCTCAAAGTCCACATTGACAATACCCGGGACGGTTATAATCTCTGCGATCCCCTTCGCTGCCGTCGACAAGATTTCGTTTGCATTGGAAAAAGCATCAGAAAGCTTAAGATCCCCGTATATAGACATCAATCGTTCATTGGAAATCACCAAGATGGCATCAACATACTTTTTCATTTCCTCCAATCCTTCCAGTGCCTGACGTTGTCTGACCATTCCTTCAAATTTGAATGGAAGGGTTACAATTCCTACAGTCAGTATATCCAATTCTTTGGATACCTTAGCAATGATTGGAGCTGCACCTGTTCCTGTTCCACCGCCCATTCCAGCAGTTATAAATAACATTTTGGTGCCATCCTCCAAAAAGGATTTGATATCTTCGATCGATTCGATACAGGCTTGCTTACCTATTTCAGGACGGGATCCTGCACCTCGTCCATCTGTTAAATTCGGTCCTAAACCAATTTTAGTGGCAATAGGGTTTCTTTCTAGGGCTTGTTTATCGGTATTACAAATGGCAAAATCTACGCCTTTAATACCTTGAGAAAACATATATTCAACGGTATTACCACCGCCTCCTCCGACACCAATAACTTTGATGATCGATTTTTCTTTATTAGGAATATCAAATGTCATGATAATTTAGTTTTAGCTTTTAAATAATTAGAATTCCGAGTCAGGAGTTGATTCCAATAACTCTTTTGCCTTATCGAAAATAGTCGATACCCATCCCCTCTTCTGAGGCTTTTCCTCTTCTACCTCTTCTTCAAACTCAACTACTTCCTGCTCAACTGATGGTTCTACCGTATTTTCTACCAATTGCTCTATTTTCTCCTCCTCTGTCGTCTCTGGTAAATTTTTGATCGCATTGATTAACAATCCTATACCCGTTGAATAGATAGGACTATCAATCATTCCATCGTATTTATGAGCTAAATGCTCCGTAGGCAAACCGATTCTAGTATTCAATCCTGTATGATACTGTGCTAATAGGTTAATATTATTTAGCAAAGATCCTCCTCCGGTAAGAACCAGCCCTCCAACCAATTTTCGGTCAAAGCCAGATCGTTTAATTTCCCATAGAACGAAATCAAAAATCTCCATAACACGAGCCTGAATAATCTTCGCTAAGTTCTTTTCAGAAATCTCTTTTGGTTCACGACCTTTTAATCCTGGAATAGTAATTATTCTATTATTATATATTTCTTCCGCTAGAGCCGAACCAAATCGAACTTTCAATTTTTCTGCTTGATCCAACATCACGGTACAACCTTCCTTGATATCATTGGTGATAATAGCTCCACCAAAAGGAATCACTGCAGTATGACGTATAATTCCGTCTTTAAAAATCGTAATATCCGTTGTTCCACCTCCGATATCTACCAATGCTACACCTGCTTCTTTTTCTTCATCACTCAGAACGGAAGCCGCCGAGGCAATTGGTTCGAGCGTCACTTCAGCTACTTCTAGACCCACTTTTTCAACACATCGTTGAATGTTTCTGGAAGCAGTTACTCGACCTGTGATGATATGGAAATTAGCTTCCAATCGAACACCGGACATACCTACTGGATCAATAATATCTTGTTCTTCATCTACCGTAAATTCTTGTGGAATCACATGTAGAATTTTGTCTCCTGCCGGTAATACTAATCGATACATATCGCTAATCAATCGATCTACATCAGCCGCACTGATTTCCTCCAGCGCGTCTTCACGCATCAAGATTCCGTGATGATGGATACTTTTGATATGCTGTCCAGCAATACCCACATAGACTTTCTCAAATTTCGTCTGTGCTGTTTTTTCTGCTATATCAACAGCATCTTGTATCGCTTTTACCGTTTTTGCGATATTGGATACAACACCTCTTGATACACCTTCAGATTTAACCTTGCCTATACCTAAGACTTCGATCAAGCCATATTGGTTTTTTCGTCCAGCAATTGCACAAACTTTTGTTGTCCCGATATCGAGAGCAACAACAATTTCTGATGGTTTAAATTTCAAGTCATTCATAACGAATGGTTTAATTACTAAATATGAATTGGTTTATTTATTCCTTCTTTATTTGCCCAAGGCAATTTGATCTTTCACTTCAAGATTGAGATACGCATATTTATCCCAGCCATCTTGTGATCGACCCCATTTATAATATTTGCTTAATTTTTTCAATTTTTCCTCTGTATTCTCTATCTCCCCAAACACAATCCGCTCCGTTCCTATCTTTGGAATAATTGTTAATTTTCCTTGTTGATCAATATCGATTTGTTCAATCAGTGAATGTAAAAATGCATTCTGATCACATTGATTCAACAGTTGGACCAATTTTCTAAATTCCGCTCTAGATTCTTTGGTCTTTCCATTAATGTGTTGGACACGACCCGTTATAATCGGTACACGGATCGTCGCATAATCACTCAATGGTATACGAATTCCGTCTGCAGAAATGTAATAATCTGAAAGATCACTCATTACGCGCGCGATTGGTCTCCGTTGTTTAATCGTTACAATCAGTTCATGTCGAGCATTCAAATAAATAGAAGCTTCTTGAATGTATTTATTTTCTTCCAAGGCTTCCTCCAAGGCTCTAAAATCAACTTCGTCGATATTGGCAACAGTAGGGTCAAAGCCTAAATGTTGTCTCATCAAATCGAGTACATCTTTATTATTCAGTAAGGTTCTTTCACCTTTTTTCTTTTCGATGTTTATTTCTAGCTTATTAAAATTAGACATACGTTTAAAGTCAATAGCTTGGTAGGCAACCATAATCAATAGAACAGCCGCAATCAAACTAAATACCTTTCGATAGTCAATATGTATTCTTTTAGCTAGATTTTTCATCTCAATTCTTCATTAATAATCAATGTTTAAGCACTCGTTTTTTCGTTTAATTTTTCTTTTATTTTAGGGATGACCTTATCAATATCACCGGCTCCTAAGGTCATCAATAGTTCAATATTGTTTACTTCCGTTTCTATATATTCCATCACCTCTTGATGATTTTTTATTCCCACTGGTTTCTTTTCCATAAGACTAGCGATTCGTCCAGAATCAACGCCTGGAATTGGTTTTTCCCGAGCCGGATAAATGGGCATTAAAATCAACTCATCTGCTGCACTCAACGTTTTGGCAAAGCCCTCTAAAAAGTCTCTCGTTCTACTAAAGAGATGCGGTTGAAAAATAACCGTCATCTTCTTCGATGGATACAATTTTCGGGCAGCATTGATCGCCGCTCTTATTTCTGTCGGATGATGCGCATAGTCATCGATATATACAAGGTCATCTTGTTGCACGATAAAATCAAACCGTCTCAATATACCCTGAAAAGCTGGAATAGACTGTTCCATTTTTTCAAAATCAGCACCGACCAATTCGGCGACACCCAGAGCCGCTGATGCATTCGATACATTATGATCACCAGGCATACTCAATCCTGCACTCAATCGCTTTTCATTTCCTACTTCAAAATCGAAGTAAAATCGATGATCCATTGCTTTTAATTGAGACGCTTTAAACCAAGCGGCATCAATACCGAAGGAATACATGGCAATATTTCTTTCAAGCAAAGCTTTTCTCCATGAAGGATCAATCTGAGCCACCAAATCCTGAGCCACCAACAAACTTCCTCCCGGCTTCACTTGCAAGCTAAATGCCTTGAAGGTATCCAGCATTTCGCGATGGTCTCCATATATATCCAAATGATCTGGATCCATGGAAAGTAACACGGCAATTTCAGGAAACAAGTGCATAAAGGAACGATCAAACTCATCGGCCTCTACCACCATCCATTCACTATCACCAAAAACGAAATTACTTTGATAGTCTTTGACGATACCACCCAAGAATGCAGAAACATCAATGCCACCACTTCTCAAAAAGTAACTCGTCATACTGCTCGTACTCGTCTTGCCATGCGTTCCCGCCACAGCAATAGTCCTGTAAGATTTGCTCAACATTCCCAATACCTCTGCTCTTTTAAAAATGGGCAGGCCACTCGCACGAAGTGCTTCCCATTCTTGATGATCATCCGGTATAGCAGGCGTATACACAATCATGTCAATATCTTGTGGGATTAAAGCTGCATTCTCTTCATAATGAATCTTCATCCCTTCCTCCTCCAACGTTTTGGTAAGAGTAGTCCGCGTCTTATCATATCCGCTGACTTGTTTATTTTTCAATCGAAAATAACGTGCAATAGCACTCATTCCAATTCCTCCTATGCCTAGAAAGTATACATGTTCTACATGTTCAATTCGTATATCTTCTTTAAGCTTCACTTGCACCTTCTATTACCTTTATTATTTTCTCAACCGCATTCGGCTTACCTAGTTTCTTTATTTGCTCTCCCAGCAACTCCAAATTCTTCTCAGAGTCAATCAAACTATAAGCCTCTTTTAATAAGCTCTCGTTGGCCTCTGCATCCGGAATTAATTGAGCCGCATGTTGATTGACAAGCGCCATCGCATTTTGTGTTTGATGGTCTTCCGCAACATAAGGGGATGGAACCAAAATTGATGGTTTCCCAACAATACATAGTTCTGAAATGGTCAGCGCTCCTGCCCTACAAATAACCAGATCTGCTGCAGCATATGCCATATCCATTTCTTTCAAAAACGGTGTAGCATGTACGTGTTTCAACTTTGCAGTAGCACAGGCTTTATACATGTTAAAATTTCCTTTTCCAACCTGCCATATAATTTGCACATCCGATCTTTCCTCTACCCATTTCAAATTATTCTTCATCGCCTCGTTTAGTGTTCGAGCACCCAGACTTCCTCCGAAAATAAGTATGGTTTTCTTTTGTGGGTCAAGCCCAAAATGCTTTCTCGCTTCGCCTTGGTCCAAATCAGTAGCGCGAATATCGCGTCGTACCGGATTCCCGGTTAACACCAATTTATCCTTTGGAAAAAAACGTTGCATTCCATCATAGGCTACACAAATTGCAGAAGCCTGTTTGGCCAACATTTTATTGGTCATGCCGGCATAAGAATTCTGTTCTTGCAAAACCGTTGGAATACCAGCTCTTTGAGCAGCTTTTAACATCGGTCCACTGGCATATCCTCCAACTCCAACAACAACGTCTGGTTGAAAAACACGCACGATTTTAGATGCCTTTCGCATACTCGCCAAAATCTTGAATGGCAACACAAAATTCTTCCAAGTCAATCGCCGCTGAAAACCAGCTATGGGTAAACCCATAATCTTATAGCCAGCCTGTGGAACTTTTTCCATTTCCATACGACCATTGGCTCCAACAAATAATATGTCAATTTCTTGGTGCGCTTCTTTAAGCGCATCGGCTATAGCAATAGCTGGATAAATATGTCCTCCGGTGCCTCCACCGCTAATGATTACTTTCATCCAACTGCTCTATTTCTTGTAATTCTAATTGTTTCATACGTGCTTCTTGCACATATTTACTGACGCTCAAAATGATTCCCAATGAGATACAGGTAAATATTAAAGACGTTCCTCCCATACTTACCAATGGTAAGGTCAATCCAGTTGCAGGCACCAAATGCACAGATACCGCAATATTGGCAAATGCCTGCAATACTAAATTCAAACAAAGTCCATATGCCAAGATCGCTCCGAAAGTCTTAGGGCATTTCGTAACCATGATAGTGCATCTTAATAATAACCATAGGTATAAGCCTATAATTACGATGCCTCCTACCAACCCATATTCCTCACAGATTATGGCGTATATAAAATCGGCATATGCATAGGGCAAATAATTCTTTTGCACACTATTGCCAGGCCCAACTCCTAAGAATTCACCATTGGCAATGGCCATCTTAGATTGTAAAACCTGATCGCCTCCTTCCGTAAAAAATTCATTGAATCTCGTTATCCAAGTATCTGTCCGAATATGATCGGGCAACACAGTACCCAGCATAAAGACCAATAAAAAGGCAAAAATGCCGATTCCAATAAGTAGCAAAATGTACTTGATATCCACACGTCCAATAAACATCAACATCAAACAAGTCACAAACAATATCGCTGCCGTTGAAAGATCGGCGGATACAATCAACATACATACTGCGATGACCGGCATCAATAGCGGAAGAAAAGCTTCTTTAAAACTCTTGATCGACTCCTGTTTCTTTGCTAGAGAATTAGATAGATAAATAATTAATCCAATCTTAGCTAGATCCGACGTCTGAATGGTTTTATTAATCCATGGAATGCCTATCCAACGTCTTGCTTCGTTGATAGATTCTCCAAAAAACATGGTATACACCAACAGCGCGATGGTTACAATAAAAATGATTTTGGACAGCTGCGAATAGCGCATATAATGAAAGCGATAACATAGATATGTCATCAATGCTCCACCAGCTATAAAACCAAATTGTTGAAATAAATATCGTTGTGGATTCCCCGTATAGGATTGATAGGCCATACTACTCGTAGCACTGTACACCGCCATAATGGAAGCGATACAAAGGATAAATCCGATCATCCAAATGACCTTATCCCCTTTTATGTCCTTGATAAAAGCTGTCACTGCTGACATGTAGTTTCCTTTTTTAAGTTTTAGCTAGAAATTTTGATGGTAGTCAAAATCCCTTTTATCGTTCTTGTTCTTGGCGCAATTCCTCAACGGCCGCCTTAAATTGATCTCCTCGATCCATATAATTTTCAAACAAATCAAAACTGGCACATGCTGGACTCAGAATGATCGTTCCGCTTCCTTCAGCTAGTCGAAAAGCTTCGCGCACAGCCGTTTTTATATCTTGAGTTTCTAAAATTTCAGGAACTGTATCCTTGAAATTTTGAAACAATGTTTTATTGTCGATGCCCAAACAAATGAGCCCCTTCACTTTGGTCTTTACAAGTTCTTGAAGTACGGTGTAGTCATTTCCTTTATCTGTTCCTCCTGCAATCCATACTATATCTGATTCTAAAGCTTCCAAGGCAAAATAAACAGCGTCTACATTGGTCGCTTTACTATCATTAATATACTGCACATCATCGATTGGTTTTAATCGCTCCATTCGATGCGCTAAATTTTCAAAGTCATTCAATCGAGCTTCTATATAGTCTGGATCAACTCCGATCCATTCGGCTGCAAACACAGCACATTGCGTATTAAATACATTATGCTTGCCTGATAGAGATGGATTGCTGTAAATAAATTCATTATCTAAATCCAAATCAAATACGCCTTCTTCGGTCAAATCCATACTCACCAATGCCAACTCCGGTTCGCCTTTTTCTAAAGCACTAGAATCGTTAATTCGGTGTACTTGAGCACTATCTATAATAAATAAGTCACCATGTATTTGATTCTTGGTAATGCGCATTTTTGATGCCGCATATTTCTCCATATCATAGTCATATCGATCTAAGTGATCCGGGGTGATATTAAGTAGTATAGCCACCTCGGGTCTAAATGTCCGAATTCCATCCAATTGAAAACTGGAAATCTCTAGAACAAATACATCGGGAACATCCTGCTCCGTCAGTAAGCGGGCAAAACTTATCCCGTAGTTGCCTCCAACTTTAACAGAAATACCACTCTTTTGAATTAAATGATATATCAAACCGGTCGTAGTGGTCTTCCCATTACTTCCGGTGATCGCAATAATTCTTGATGTGCAAAATTGATAGGCAAATTCTATTTCCGAAATCGGATCTATTCCTTTGTCCTGTAATGATGTAATCAATTCAATATGATCTGGAATACCAGGACTCTTCACCAGCACATCTGTCTTCTCAAGAATAGACATACTATGCATTCCTTCTTCAAAAGTTATTCCTTGGTCCTTTAATTCCGCTTTATAACGATCAGCAATTGTTGATCGATCAGAAACAAAAACATCATAGCCTTCTTGCTTACCTAGCAAGGCTGCTCCAACTCCGCTTTCACCAGCTCCTAATACAACCAATTTCTTCATTTATTGCACTTTTAAAGAGATGACCGTTAACACTGCCAGAATAATTCCCACAATCCAAAATCGAACCACGATTTGTGCCTCATGAATACCTTTCTTTTGATAATGATGATGCAGGGGTGACATTAAAAATATGCGCTTCCCTTCTCCTGTTTTTTTCTTCGTATACTTAAAGTAACTCACTTGAAGTATCACACTTAATGTCTCCAGAAAAAATATACCACATACAATCGGCAGCAAGAATTCTTTGCGAATCAGAATAGCCATCGCAGCAATGATTCCTCCGATCGTCAAACTTCCCGTATCCCCCATAAAAACTTTAGCAGGATAGGTATTAAACCATAAAAAGCCAATACATGCACCTAAGAAAGCCGCCGCAAAAATGACGATTTCACCCGTATATGGAATATAGAGAATATTGAGATAATCCGATATAATGGTATTACCTGAGATATAAGCCAAAATTCCTAGCGTTGCAACAATAATAGCCGATACTCCAGCCGCCAATCCATCGATACCATCGGTGAGATTTGCGCCATTCGACACACCCGTCACAATGAATATTACAATGGGAATAAATAACAACCATACAAAATCATCTTTATTATCTCCTAAAAACCCAAGAAGTGAGCTATAGGAAAAGGCATTATCCTTCAAAAATGGAAAATTGGTAAAACTGGATTTTACATAAGCCATTTGAATAACCTGACCATTGGAAATGACCGGCTTCAAATTTTGCGATTCAATGATCTCGTAATTCTGTTCTTGAGCTTCTGCTAAAGGAACACGTACGACAACATCGTCGTGAAACAACATCGTTAGTGCCACTATCAATCCTAATCCAACTTGACCAACAATCTTAAATCTTCCAGCCAAGCCATCTTTGTTTTTACGTCTGATTTTTAAGTAATCATCCACAAAACCGATAGCAGCCATCCAGATGGTCGACAGTATTAATAATTGGATATAGACATTATGCAATTTAGTCAATAGCACTACAGGTACCAAAAGAGACAAAATAATCAAAAGCCCACCCATAGTAGGTGTGCCTTCCTTCTCCTTCTGGCCGTCTAGACCCAAGTCTCTTACACTCTCTCCAACTTGTAAATTCCTCAAAGAACGTATGATCCGTTTACCAAAAATCAGCGAGATCAACATCGATATCACCATGGCCATTCCGGATCGGAATGATATATATTGAAACAGACCAGCACCTTGCCAATCGTGTTTTTCTAAAAATTCAAATAAGTAGTACAGCATCGTTTCCTAGTTATTCTATGCATTTCAGATTTTAAAAATGCAGCAGGAATGAAACTTTTTCCATTGTCCTGCTGCAACTGTTAAAACCAACCTGAGAATGATAATAGAACCTATCTTAAATATTATTCGAGCAGGAATTCCTGCAATATTTGCTTATCGTCAAATGGGTGTTTAATCCCATTTATTTCCTGGTAGTCTTCATGACCTTTACCAGCTACTAAAATCACATCACTGGGATTTGAAATCGAAATCGCCGTCTGTATGGCCGATTTCCTATCACTAATCCGAATGACTTTTTTCTTATGTTCAACACCGACTCCCGTTTGCATATCATCCAAAATAGATTCTGGATTTTCTGTTCTCGGATTGTCCGATGTTAGTATTACTTGATCACTATAATTCACAGCTACCTTTGCCATTAAAGGCCTCTTTGTTTTATCTCGATCTCCACCTGCACCAACGACCGTAATAATCTTACCGCGATTGGAATTGACTTGATGAATGGTCTTCAAGACATTCTCTAATGCGTCCGGTGTATGCGCATAATCTACGATTGCCGTTACGTCATTTTCTACATCTCGAATCAAATCAAACCTGCCTGGTGCTGTTTTCACATTACTTAATACGGTCAACACTTCCATCATATCAAAATCCAACTGATCCGCTATCGCAATGACCGCTAAAAGATTGTAGACATTGAACTTACCAACCAAATGCGTATAGAAATCATGGACTCCAATTTGCAAATGCATACCCGAAAAATCATGTTCTAAAATTTTAGCCTTATAGTCTGCCACCGATTTTAGAGCATAACTCCATTTTTTTGCTTCACAATTTTGAAGCATGACTTCTCCATTTCGGTCATCTACATTTGTGATAGCAAAAGCACCTTTCGGTAGACCATCAAAAAACATTTTCTTCGTTCGAATATATTCTTTGAACGTCTTGTGATAATCCAAGTGATCATGTGAAATATTGGTAAATACCCCTCCAGCAAATTGCAAACCTTGTATTCGATCTTGATGTATAGAATGTGAACTCACTTCCATGATAGCAAAGGCACATTGTGCATCTACCATCTCAGATAAATAGCGATACAAACTAAATATATCAGGAGTGGTTAACTCCGACGGAATTACCCGATCATCGATACATATTTTAACCGTACTTAACAATCCACAAGAAATTCCCATCGATTGAAGAAGGTTAAAAAACATGGTAGCAACAGTTGTTTTCCCGTTGGTGCCTGTAACACCAATAAGTTGTAGTTTTCGATCGGGACATCCATAAAAACTGGAAGCAATGTAACCCAGTTCTTTATGGATATCATCAGCAGTTACGAAAGTGACCTTAGTCGAAAGCCCATCGGGTATATACTGACAAAAAACAATTGTTGCACCATTGTTTATAGCTGAAGAAATATAGTCATGGCCGTCTGCTACTGAACCCCGAATTGCAACAAATGCATCTCCAGATTGCACTTTCCGAGAATCCAAATGAACCTCTTTCAACACAATGTCCGTCAGACCTTCTACGGATATTTCCGTCGAAAAACCATCCAATATTTCTTGTAATTTCTTCATTATTTCAATTTGTTAATCATATCACTTTTGATAAGATCTGCAAACAGAACATTATCATCCTAAGCGTATAACAATTTCCTGTCCTTCTATTGCTGTTCCCGGACGTAATGATTGACTCACTACTTTTCCGGCACCATCAAAATCAACTTTCAAGCCCAAATTTTCTAATACATATATGGCATCTCGTATTCCCATCCCAACCACATTGGGCACTTTTCGTTTGGTAATTTTTCGTTTATCCAATGACAAAGCATCATTGTACGGATTCAATACCGCCCACTTGGCCTTGGTCACCTCATCCACCGACACTCCAGAATACCGAAGAATCGTGCTAAAGTCTCTCTTATAACCTACCGCATAAGAAGGTTTCGAATAATTCGTAGAAGCCACCTGTGACTCGCGATAAAACTCACTTTTTAAATCTACCTTCAAGGCAAATATTTTATCCGCAACATTTCTAAAGACAGGACCAGCTACAGCTCCTCCATAATAGCCATGATTCTTTGGATTAAAATGAACCACGATCATAGAATACTTCGGATTTTCAGCAGGAAAATACCCTGCAAATGAAGCATTGTATGGATTTTTTCCTTCATACCACACCCCATAATCCTTAGAGGTACCTGTCTTTCCAGCAATTTGATAATGATCCGTTTGCAATTTTCTAGCTGTTCCAGACTTAACTACCTCCAACAACATATCTTGCGCTTCATGCACTGTAGGCAAAGAAGCTATACTAGCGCGTTTCACTTTGGGTCCATAGGTTTTTATGACCTGACCATTGTCCAATATTTTTTGCACCAAATACGGGGTCATCATCTCTCCATCATTCGCCACAGTATTATATAAATTCAAGACTTGTAAGGGCGTCATTTCCATTTCATATCCATGAGCCATCCAAGGAACAGACGTACCAGAAAACTTAGAATTTGCATTATCCGGGTCGTTCAAAATACGTTCTTGCTCTCCCAGCAAGTCAATATCTGATTTAGCGCCAATTCCGAACATCTTGAAAAGTCGAATAAACTCTCGCTGCCCTTCTTTGGATTTATTAAAATACTTATCAGCTAATGTAGCAATCCCAACGTTTGAACTTTTGGCGAAAGCCGTTATCAAATCAGTCTCATACATATTATGAGGCTCAGAATCATACATCCATTCTGAATAAAACTTCTTCTTTCCACCATTCAAATCCACTTCCGTCGAAGAATCTGCGTACCCCTTTTCCAAAAGCGCCAAAACAGCTGCCAACTTTATGGTTGAACCCGGTTCAAACATTCTGGTCACCGCAATATTTTGCGTCTCCATATAAACACCTTCTTCTCCTCTTCTGAAATTAGACATCGCTTTAATAGCTCCTGTTTCCACATCCATTACGATAGCGGTCGCTGCATCGGAGTCATGCTTAGCAATAGAAGCCAGCAATTCATTATGCAAGACATCTTGAATGTCAGAATCTATAGTTGTCAAAACATCATGCCCGCGCTTTTGCGCAAAATCACGAACATCGTGCAATGGCACCCAAACACCCGGCGCAATCTTTTTCATCAAACGCTTTTCTGAAGCACCGGATAATTCATCATCATAAGCCGCCTCAATTCCTACACTCTGTGCATTTTTACGCTTCAACCCCAATAACCTCGAAGCCATTTGCCCGAAAGGTTTCACACGTTTGATCTTAGACTGAACAATAATTCCACCTCTCAATCGCCCCTTTCTAAACAATGGAAAACCTTCAAAACGTTTCCGCTCCAAGAAATCCAAGTTTTTAGCAATAGGATAATATTTCGTTCCCGGCTTATTGCGTTCCAATCCGGCTTTTCGACCAGACTTCAACTCTCGAGCCCACTGACTCTGAGACTTACCTTTTCCACTATATTTCGCCAAATAGTAACTCAAAGAATCAACATGTTCTTTAAAATCACTTTCACGCGAAACCGTGAGATCCATATATATGTCAAAGAGCGTTACAGAAGTGACCATCGAAGATCCATTTTCTGCGAAAATATCTCCACGCTCAGCTTCTACTGTTCGCCAAGCGAGATTTTTTACTGCTTTTTTGCGCCACTTATCACCTTCCACCACATTAATCTTGACAACCTGAAACAAAATCGCTCCAGCAAACAAAACGAATGCGAGAAAAACAATATATACCCGCAACAATAACTCCCTACGCCTATCCATCGATATTAGCTTTGAGGAGATTTTAAAATCCGTGGCCCCTTCTCTGGAAAAACAACTTGCCCATCCAAATCTTTAGCCAATTGCGAGGGAGAAGATTTTATCATCAACTCCTTCTTCAAACTCATATATTCCCATCGCACTTCCTGCACCTCTTTCTCCAACTTATTAATCACCATCAACTTACGCTCTCCGCGTTGCGCATTAGCGATATATACCACTCCCAATAGAGCCAAAAACAAAACAAAAGGAAGATTATTCAGAACAATGTTCGTCCCAAAAAGCTTACTCTTAACACCTTTAGCCTTTACCGTAGTTTTCATCTTAAATCTTTTCTGCCACCCTCAATTTGGCACTCCTGGCACGTGGATTCTTTGAGATCTCCAACGCATCAGGAGTTGTAGTTTTCTTATTTACCAAGCGAAAGGGCCTGAATATGTTGCCAAATTCATCTTTTATAATTCGTCCTTCGACATTTCCTGTCTTCAGGTAATTCTTTACAATCCTATCTTCCAAAGAGTGATAACTCATCACCACCAATCGCCCTCCAGGTTTCAACACCTCCCCAGCAGCGAGCAACATCTCTTTCAACACCTCCATCTCACCATTCACCTCTATTCGCACCGCCTGAAACAACTGGGCCAAAAACTTATTACTCATCCCTTTAACAACCGTCTCAACCACCGACAACAAATCTCCCACCGTGATCAAAGCCCTACTCTTTCGCTCCTTTACAATAGCCTTTGCCAACACCTTTGCATTGCGCAACTCTCCAAAATAATAGAATACATCAGCCAATTGCTGCTCATCATAATTATTCAACACAGCAACGGCGTCCAATTGCTGACCAACATTCATGCGCATATCCAAACGTTTCGTTTGATCGCGAAAACTAAACCCACGATCAACATCATCAAACTGATGACTAGAAACCCCCAAATCCGCCAATATACCATCTACTGGAATACATTCGTGATAATCTAAAAATCGCTTGAGATACCTAAAATTAGATGCCACAAAAGTCAATTTTGAATCACGAATATCAGCTTGCTCCAAGGCATCCGAATCTTGATCAAACACTATCAAGCGACCTGCGTCGCCCAACTCTGAAAGAATGCGTTTCGAATGACCTCCTCCTCCAAATGTCACATCTACATAAATGCCACCTGACTGAATATCCATCGCCTCGATACACTCCTCCAGCATTACTGGATTATGATACTCCATTAGTTTATTGTTCTTCTGAAAAAGAGTCTCCGCCCCAAATCTTTTCAGCAATTTCTCCGAAATTTTCAGGCTCACTTTCCAACATCTCATCATAGGCCTTTTTATCCCAGATTTCTATTTGACGCTGATAAGCAAATAACACAACCTCTCTTTCAATACCGGCATAATCAAGAAGCCGCTTTGGAAGCAATAATCGCTCCGATCCGTCTATCTTAATTTCGCTTGCTCCCCGATAAAAGTAGCGCACTGCTTGTCGCTGATCTCTCACGTTTAGATTAAGCCGATTAATTTCTTTCGTCTTTTCTCCCCAAACTGCTTTGGGATACAACATCAGATGATTTTCATAACCGCGATTAACAACAAATTCATCCGACTGATAAGAGGCCAACTGCTTCAATAACTGCCCAGGAATACGCAAGCGACCCTTGGCATCCAACTTACAATCATATTCTCCTGTAAGCGAGTTGAACATCCTCTCATTTTTGTTGATAATTCAAATGTAGAGTAGTTTGTTCTATTTATTCCCACTTTTTCCCACTTTTTTACACAAAACATATTAATTTTTTCTTTAATCTATAAATCTATCATCAATACGCTTACATTCTGTTATCAAAAAGCTGACAAATCTTCGATTTTAGTACTTTTTTAACCAAAATTCCGAACTATGAATTTTTATAATTTATCATTTATACAAATCTATTATACAACAAATATATAAATCATTGAATATCTGTATACTAAAAATAACAAAATACTTATATATATAATTTTCCATATATATAATGGTATATCAACTAAATAATGTAATAGAAATATTACATTTATATGAGCTTGTTTATCATGAATTTATATAGTACATATATAAATTATTTGATTAGTGGCAATCCACTTTTTAGGGCTGCCAGAATGCTCTTTTTTCATTCCATTTGGGCGTCGCGCTTCTAGCATTTTCAGCTTTTTTTTCCAAATTGAACATTCCCCTTCACAAAACCTATATCCAAAACGGAAGATAGGAAGCGCCCTTACGTCCATGGCTCTTCGGCAAGCTCATCGGTCCCCAGCCTCCCGCATCGGCTAGCCTCGGACTAGTGATCTTCAGATCACTACCATTCCCATCAGTGACGCAGAAGTATCTGCTATTTTTGTAATGATTATTTTGATTTCTTGATTGCATTAATTACATTGGATAAAAAATACGAATAGATATGAATCCAGTATTACGCAACATTTTAGTGACCATCGGAGGAATCATTTTTGGAATGGCCGTCAATATGGGTACCATTATATTGGGGATGAAATTATTTCCTGGTCCAGAAGGGATGACCATGGATGCCGTATCCATGGCAGAACACATGCCTCAATTTACAACGATGAATTATATCGTTCCTATCCTTGCGCACGCTCTAGGAACCTTGGTAGCAGCTATTTTTATCGCACGCTTCGTAACAACGAAAGAACGATTATTTGTATTAATACCGGGATTTTTGTTTCTATTCGGAGGCATATCTATGGCCATGCAACTACCAGCTCCACTCTGGATGGAAGCTACCGATCTAATATTGGCATATATTCCTATGGCCTTTCTAGGATATATAATAGGCACTAGAGGGAAATAATAAAGGATCTCGTTTTAACTAAAATGATATAATTATATATGTGGCTTTCTCGTTTATTGCATGAAAGCTCTAGAAGCACGTAATGTTAAATAACTTCGTTTAACACGAACATCCATTGGTTTTCAAGTATCTTTACTACTTTATGAAAGCTATAAATGACTAACTATTAACAATTTAAATATGATCAGAAAATCATCTAAACTCGTCTTGGCAATTTGTCTTTTTGCTGTTGCAGCTTGCCACTCTAATTCTCAGAATCAAGAAAAAACAACACCCCAATCAATTAGTTCGGATTCGAAAATAGAAATCTCTAAGTTGGACTCGCTCAATAAAGAAGTTCAAGTGAAAACGACTTCAATTGAGTCAAGTATTCAGGAAGTTGAATCAATAATGGAAGAATTAGAAAATCTATAACCAACTTTCTAATCATCTTATCATATTAAATATATCTAATAATGAAAAAATACAACCAAATAATAATTAGCAGCCTATTAAGTTTACTACTGATAGCATTTATTCCAAGCCCTGCACAGGCCCAGCCAAGTCATGCAAAAAAAGATAAACAGGAAAAGCAGGACAAACCTCCCAAAAATCAAAAAGAGAAGAAGGAGAAAAAGCTAAAGAAAGAGAATAAAAATGCTAAAAATCCTAACAAAGACAATCAAGATCCAACTTTAAAGAAAGGGAATAAGAAGGTTAAAGAGCCTAAAGGCAAAGGGCAAGGTAAGCAAAAAGCCGATGTCGAAGGAAAAGATCACGGTAATGCTCAGTCTTCGAAAGGAAAAGAAAAGAAGGAAGAGAAAAAGGCAGAGAAAAATGACAATAATGGGAAGGCTTATGGCAAAAATAAAGGTTCTCTAGAAGGTAAAGAATTTGGCCAAGCAAGAGCTGAAGAAGCCAAGAAAAATTTGGAGAAAAACAAACAAAAGAAGAAGGAAGTAGAGAATAAAGGGAAATCTGTTGCCAAAGATTCCAAAGAAAAAATAAAGAAAATCAAGGATAAATTGGAAAAGGATAAATCCGACAAAAAAATTGATGATCAAGAATATAAAAGAAGGAAATCAAAAATTGAAGAGGCTGAGAAAAAGATTAAAGTCCTAGAAGAGAAACTAAAAGATCAATAAAGCACTCTTTAATCTTCAATCCACAATCGTGTGATTAATGCCTCAACGGTAGGAATATCTTGTATCGCGTCGATACCCATTCCCGCATAGGGGCCTAGGGCCATTACATCTCCTGTTGTGGATTGAATAGGCACATTATTGCTATATCGCTGGAACAAACTACCATCCAATTCATCTTGCGCCACAATATCGTTTTCTCCAGGACGATAACCAGCTTGAGGATAACCAGCAGCTTCCCACATATTAAAGGTACTATTGCGCAACATTCGATGCGTCGCATTGGGCCATCCCCTATTTAAACATACAGAATATACGGTATCCTCAGCCGCTGAATCGACCAATGCTTTTTTATACAATGGATGCGCATAACTCTCTTGTGTAGCCACGAATCTAGACCCCATGACAACGGCTGCAGCTCCGAGATCCAAGTACTTATCTATACTCTTTGCATCACTGATTCCTCCTGATGCAGCAACCGGAATATCTTGAGCTACGTACAAAACTTCCTGCAATGCGCGCGCCAACGGTTGTGCCGCTTGCACATGTCCACCTGCCTCCATACCTTGACATACTAAATAATCTGGTTCTAAGGCAAGCGCTTGAATAGCACCTTGTCTACTCGCAACTTGTATCCCCATTTTTATTCGATTCCGTCTCAATTTATCAATGATGTAACTACTTGGAAGTCCCCAAGAAAATTGCACAACTTCTATCCCCGCAGCAATGGCTTGGTCCAAAGCGTCGGGAATAAAATTTAGAACGAAGTTGGCAAAGAATGTTCCCTTGGTATGCGCCTTAACTTCTTGAATTCTTTGATAAGACATTTCCGGAGAAACCCAAGTTAAAGGCAAGGCACCCATACAACCAGCATTGCATACTGCAATGGCCAAAGGTGCCGTGGCAGGACCATCAGTGGGAGCCTGAACAATAGGATATTTTAGTTGAAAGATATCCATAAATTTTAATGATGCTGCTGAAAGGTTTCTCCGAGAAAATGTCATTATTTAAATATGTTTTAACGAGCGGTAGCAATGGCGGAATTAACCGGAACTATAGTAGATTCTGATCCAAGTGCTCCCTGAGGAATAGCCTGAAGATCAAAGTCCGCTATGGCCCCTTCTTTAAATAGTAAGCAGTGTGTCGATCCTCCAAATTGAAAATAACCAATCTGTTCTCCTTTTTTGACGCACTGCCCTACCTCTACCGTCACGACACAAGAGGAAACCTCTGCCATTCCTACTGGCATAACACATACCATACCCATGGTAGGATCATCACTTTCAATAAAGATTAACGCTCTAGCTGCCGTATGAGCTATATATCCTTGTGAATTGTTCGGTCCTGCCGGATCAAAACCTTCTGCCGCGGCTTCCGAATAATAAGTTCCAGGTAATAAGTGGAATTCTTTAATGGTTCCATCAATTGGACTATGCCATCTATGATAATTCTCCGCACTTAGGTAAGCCTGATATACGATTCCTCCTTCATAATAATCAACATGATGTCCTGCCAACATATGTTCCAGCGAATATGGTTGCCCCTTCATCCAAAAGGTATCCATTTTCTTAACATTGGTGCTCAAGGCAAAAGGTGCTGCTTCACAAGCACTAACAATTACCTTAGGATCATCCGGCGCTGCAACGGGTCTATAGCCTGGTTTGAATTGTCGAATAAAAAAATCATTCCAAGATGTGAAGCCCCAATGAGGTGCATCGATATCATGCACAAATTCTTCCATATGTAATTTCTCAATGGCAACGGGATTCATCCACCCAGTAGGAGAAGTGTTCAACACATACAAGGAATCCGAAGAATCAAGAAATTCTGTCCAGACGGCCAATACCTTTTTGAACATCTCATTAACTCGTTGATCTGCAAAAGCGGCCAACCCAGCCGGTGTGATCATTGGAAAATCCAGAATAGCATTGATTGGAAAACCGACCATACCCGTCGTATTGAATTCCGGAGCCGTCGTCAATACATGATTGATAATCACCAACATTTGTTGATAATTTTTGATCTTCACATCCCCACTACCTGGAGGCGGAGGAAAGGCTGGTTGTTGTTCAAACATTTCTGTGAAATACATGTACATGATGGGATCTGTCTCAATAAATTCTTGAAACTCTTCAATTACCGGGTGAAAAGGCTTCGCCGCAGATTCTGCTTCCTGAATGGTTTTATCCAACCACTGCGATAAGACCTGTTGATTCCAAGGCAACCAATTTCCGACTCGACTCGTGTGTACTTTGTGTTGGGGTTCTTTCATAACTTTGAGGATTTATTAAATATAGTAAAACAGAACAATGGTCTTTCATAGACCATTTTTATTGTCCTTACTCAAAGTTAGCATCGAAACAAATGCTGTATATGCGTATAACTACCTGATTAATAAACGCTTACTCTTTGCCATAGATACGGCAAGAATGAAGCTAAAATATTAGGCTAATATCTTACCAACCAATTCTACGACTAAGGTATTCTCCGGATAAGAGCGATTGTTAACCCCTTTGGACTTAAGATCATACTCCTTTAAAATACTAAATATTTCCTCAATCTTGAGTGGATGATAATGTTTGGCTGCTAAACGGTATTCTTTTACAAAAAAACTATTGTATACACCGATCATTTTACCCAAGGCCTGATCAGGCGTACCCTGATTTTGCGAAACAATCCAGACTTTGCTGAAAAATCGATATAAGGTAGATACAACCATGATCATAGGATTTTTCTTGGGGTTGGCTTGAAAATATCGAGCAATACGGAAAGCTTTTAAAACATTTTTCGATGCCAGTGCAGATTGTAATTCGAAAACATTGTACTCTTTACTAATCCCGATTTGTTTTTGTACCTGCTCATCCGTGATCGATCCTCCTTCAGGTACGACCAAAAAAAGTTTTTCCAGTTCGTTATGTAAGGTTGATAAATCGGCACCTATATATTCGGCAATCAATTTAGAAGCCAGTGGTGTGGGCACTCTTTTCTTTGATTTAATGAATTGATCGACATAAGCGGGCACCTTATTGTCGTAAATTTTTGCGGACTCAAATACCACTGCTTTTGATTTCAACAATTTACCGAAAGCACTACGGGTGTCCAATTTCTTATGTTTGTGACAGATACATAAAATGGTAGAAGGAGATGGATTCTGAATATACTTTTCCATCTTTTTGAGATCCCGCATCTCTTGAGCTTCCTTCAATATGATGACTCGATGAGAAGCCATCATAGGGAATTGTGAGCAAGCATCAACAACTTGTTGCGCCTGTGTTTCTTTGCCGTACATTATCATTTGATTGAAGGCTTTCTCTCCTTCATTCAAAATATGATTTTCAATATAAGCACTCAATTGATCTATAAAATAAGCCTCCTCACCATGAAATAAATAAATGGGCGCGTATTGTCCTGCTTTGAGATCGGAAAGTATTTTTTGCATCGCGCAGCAAATTTAGATTTTATTGCTGATTTTCAATTCATATCTTCCGATCATTTGCCTAATAATTAATGTAATTTTGCTCTTCTAGAAAAGCACGAAAATGGATCAAATATTAGAGGACCTGCGCCAAGAATGCCTGCAATACTATGACAAATTCATTCAGATTTTACCAAAGATGATGGTTGGCTTCTTGGTCGCCTTATTATTCGTATTGACTAGTTCCTATATCAAGCGTAAAATGATGTTTATCATTTCTAAGAAAATCGATGATCCATTATTGGCAAACTTCCTAAAACGAACCCTGCAAACGGCCATCTACATCATAGCTATCCTCTTATTTTTATCGATTATCGGAAAAACCGGGGTCGTAAGTTCTATTTTAGGCGTTGCTGGAATTTCTGCTTTTATTATTGGATTTGCTTTCAAGGACATTGGAGAGAATTTCTTGGCGGGCGTTATGATGGCTTTCAAGCGACCATTTCGATTGGGAGATACCATTGAAACCCAAGGAATATCAGGCTCCATTGTTGGGTTAAATCTAAGGGATACGCATGTTAAAACCTTTGACGGCAAAGATGTTTACATTCCCAATGGCCAAATTCTTAAAAATCCATTGTTCAATTATACCATTGATGGCTACCTTCGTCAAGAATTTGATATTAATATCCACTATGAAAGTAACGTAAAACAGGCACTCGAAATCATACAATATTCGCTCAAACAAGAAGAGCATATCATTCAAAATGAAAAACAAAGTACCATTTCGGTGGGTAACTTATCCAATGATGGCATTCAATTGGTGATTCGATTCTGGATCAATACTTTCGGAGCCAAAGAACCGGGCTATATCACTAAAAACAAAGCCATTGAAAACTGTTTATTGGCACTGGAAAATGAGGGTATTTCTTTAGCGCAAACAAGCATAGAAATTATCACTAAAAATCATGCTAACGCGTAAACATCCATTCGTTTTCCGTAGACAGTTCCTGATTAAAACCGTATTCTTCGGTATCAAACTGTTTCAACTGTTGTGGATCCACGATTGAATGATCAATTGCATAACGCGCCATAAGACCTCGAGCCTTTTTCGCATTAAATGAAATAAATTTCAAACTTCCTTTATGCATTTCCTTAAAGTGTACCGTAATGACCTGACCGCGGACCTTCTCAACCTGTATAGCATGAAAATATTCCTGAGAAGCCAGATTAACAACGGTATCCGCCCCCATCGCCTTCATATCTTCATTGAGTACATTGGTGATTTTATCTCCCCAGAAACCATATAGATTTTTCTTGCGTCGTATAGCTAATTGGGTGCCCATCTCCAATCTATATTCCTGAATTTTATCCAAGGGTCTAAGTAGGCCATACAATCCCGATAGGATTCTAATATGATCTTGTGTATATTCAAAACTCTCCGTTGGCAGCGTTTTCGCATCCAGCCCCTGATACACTCCACCATTAAAAGCCAATACAGCTTCTTTACCCCTTGAATCAAAGGCCTCATTATCATAATCGAGATAGCGTTGTTTATTGAGCACCGCAAGATCCTTGCTGATTTTCATCAATTCCCTCAAACCTTTGATAGAACTCTTTTTTAATTTATTGATCAGCTGCTGAGACTCCTCATTAAATCGAGTAGAGCTCGATACTACGTCCTTATCGTGGGCATCAAAATTGAGTGATTTTGCAGGCGATAAAAGAATGATCATAGGCTAGTTTTTTGATTTTGATGAACAGAGTACAATGATAAAAAAAATCCTTGCTCTATCAAGAACAAGGATTCTATATATTATGTTTTCAAGCGGTGTTATTACTTACCTCCGCCCAAAATAGATTTTGGAGCAGTCGGAACTGCATCTTCTTTTTTATTTACCTGACCAACCACTTTGATGATATGAGGTTTACCACCTTCATTTGTAGTCAAAGTAACGGTTTTATTGATTTTCCCTAATCGATTGGTTGCGTAAGAAATTTTAATCTCAGAAGACTCTCCTGGCATAATTGGCTCTTTTGGCCAAACTGGAACCGTACATCCACAAGATCCTCTTGCATTAGAAATTACAAGTGGCTCTGTACCTGTATTTGTAAATTTAACAAAACGATCTCTGTCGGAATTTTGCTCAATCTCTCCGTAATCACAGATCAATGATTCGAAAGTCATTACAGGACCTTCAGCAGGCGCTTCTGTTTGGTCAACAGCTGGAGTTGCCGGCGTCTGAGCCTGTGCAAACGCTGCCATTCCGAACATTAAAAAGCAGATAAGAAATAAATTCTTCATTTGATTATAATATTTATGTTCTAAATTTTTCTACACTAAGTTATTATATATTCTGTTAACATGTGTGTAATTTTCCAAATATGTATTGTCTTTTAGAGATAATTAACAATTATTAATTGTCCATCTAGCAAGACACAATGGTTCAACAAGCCTTCTCCCCTTTTAGTTCCGAGTTTTTGCATGCAATGCTCGTTTTAAATTAAATCGTTACATTTGTCACATGAAAAATTTTAACAACATGCGATTTACTTTTATCATTTTATTCATTGGACTATTCCAATTTCAGGCAAACGCTCAATATGAGTTGGGCATGTCCTCTTTAGATGAACATGACGACCATTTCGATGCCTGTGCACCAGCTTTTATATTGAAGACTTCACCATTTGACTTTTTCTTGGGAAGAATTCGATTAGCTGGAGAATATCAATTTACCCAAAAATCTTCGGTCGAACTGAGTTTGATGTATGATTACTTGAGACAAACTGACTTTATCTATGGTAATGTCTCTGATTTCGGACATTTGTATAAAATATCAGCACGATATAAGCGCTATCCAAGTTGGGGGCAAAAATGGGTATCTCAAGATAATCCTTTCTGCATGAACGGAATATTCTATGCGTTCGGAATCGAAGCAGGTCAGTCTCCTTTATTATATGCAAGAAATGAAAGTGTATTTGAATATGTTTCCAATGTACACGAAGAGCGGTCTACTTTTGGAGGTGCCCTAGCGGATATTGGATATGCATGGTGGATTAAACGTTGGCATTTCGAGTGCTTTATTGGTATGAACGCACGATACAATAGTCGAGCAAGAAGCTCCGAATGGAATACAGAAACGGAAGAATTGATCTATGAATATGCCGCGCTTTTTGCTCCGGATTTTAGATTTGGAGTACGTGTTGGCTATCGATTATTCTAAGCGCGTATTTCTCCAAAACATGTAACGGCTCCATGCCCCCCCTTTTTCATGGAGTAAGATACTATGAACAACCAGGCTTCTATGTAATCACTATTGCAATGAATCACTGCACTAAGTATCACAGCATCATACATAGATATCAAAAATTTCAAGGAAAGATCTAGTACATTTCTAGTGTATTTCCTACTTTAAGCCAAGCAACTAGCATTTTTTTTGAATATTTTATCAAAAACTGTAATCCATTGATTGTCTGAATGTTTTCATAATTTTTCTTGTACAAAATAGGCTGCTACTTCCCGTTAAATAAGTGAAGTGTCACAACGATATTGATCCAACCATTGTTAGAGCATTGATACATGAATCATATTGGAATAATGCGTTACATCCAATATTCTTGCAACTTTCAAAATTTTTACAAGCATGATCATTGACGAACAATTAATAGAAAAAGCACGCCACGAACTAAATGGAGACGGTCATATTATGACGAGTACGGATACGCCAATGAGAGCTGATGCTTTCGACAAAACCGACGAAGAAAAAATGGCGAATATTGAAAAACTATTCGCTGGAATCATGGATGAACTTGGTTTGGATCTAACGGATGATAGCCTTCGCGGAACTCCTTATAGAGTGGCAAAAATGTATGTAAAAGAGATCTTTCATGGACTGAATCCAAAAAACAAACCATCGCTATCTGTATTTGAGAATAAATATCAATACAACAAAATGTTGGTGGAAAAGGATATTACATTTGACTCCACTTGCGAACATCATTTTCTTCCGATCATTGGTAAAGCGCACGTGGCTTATATATCATCTGGACAGGTCATCGGCTTATCGAAAATCAATCGAATCGTGCAGTACTACGGTAAAAGACCTCAGGTGCAAGAACGTATGACCATTCAAATTTTCAATGAACTGAAGGAGGCTTTAAATACGGAAGATGTTATTATCGTGATAGAAGCTGAGCACCTATGTGTTTCGTCGCGCGGTGTATACGACAAGACCAGTAAAACGACCACGCTAGAATACGGCGGAAAATTTAACGATATTGATTTAAGAAACGAATTCTATCAACTTCTGTAAATTCAATATCGAAGACAGACTCAACGCGGCAGGAACACGAAGTGCTTGTCTATAGCCGTAGGCTATTGATGAGGCGTATGCCGAACACGGAGTACTCCGCCGCTGATTGCGGTTCTAAGCAAGCTGCGGGCCGCCCAATGTAGTCTATTGAAACGTCACTTGTTTCTCAACCGCTTTATCATCTCGAAGAACAGTAACCAGAACGGTTTGTCCTGGTTCAAATTGGCCTAAGGCTTGCATATAGGATTGCATATCAACAATATCCAAGTCTCCCATTTTAATGACAACATCTCCTTTAAGAATTCCAGCTTCCGAGGCCGTTTTACCATTCCTTACCCCATCAATACGCATTCCTTTACCCTGAAATAAGTAATCGGGAATCACGCCCAAAGTCACCTTAAAACGCAGCTGTTCTGTACTTTCATCCTTGGTCGTATTAAATCCAATCTTATTCCCTTTGATATCATCCATGATTCTATACACATAATGTGCAATTTGGTAACAGCCATGATAATTCACTTTATCGACGTCATCGCTTGGCTTATGATAATCCTCGTGCTGACCTGTAAAGAGATGAATGGACGGTATTCCTTCCAGATAAAAACTGGTATGATCTGAAGGCCCGATTCCACTTTCTGACTTGATCAATTCAAATCCTTTGTTGACCTTGTCCAAGACCGTCCACTCCGGAGAAGTCCCTGTCCCATTGATCGCCAATCTATTATCTTTTAGGCGTCCGACCATATCGAAATTGATCATATAGTTCATTTGTTCTAGATCTGCGGTTGGATGTTTGACGAAATAATTACTACCCCATAAGCCCTTTTCTTCGCCGGAGAATGCAATGAATATAAAATTACTGTGTTTGACATTTTTTTCCTGTAACAATTGCGCCAAATATAACATGACGGCAACACCACTGGCATTATCATCTGCACCATTATGAATTTCATTGTTGCCTTCGTACAAGGATCCGAATCCTCCCATACCGAGATGATCATAGTGCGCTCCAAGGACCACTGTATTGGACGCATTATTATCTATATAACCAATGACATTTCGACCTCTAACGAGTGTTCCATCCGAAGGCATATCCGACTGATGTCCATGGGGATCCGTTGACTCTACGGCTTCAAAAACTTGAAGATAGCTTTGCGCGCCATTCTTCATATCGCCGAGCGGTTTTAAACCCATTTTTTTATATTGAGCAATGATGTAATCAGCAGCCAATTTCTCCCCTTGTGTACCCGTTTCTCGTCCTTTCAACTTGTCATCCGCTAAATAATGTATGGCTTCTGCTAAAGGGCCTTGTTTCGGATTTTGAGGGATTTTTAGTTTTGGAGCACATGCCAGCAACATGGCTATAATTGGCAGAAAAATTAGTATTCGCATTGTTGTTTTCATCTATATTCTTTTGATATATGCACGGTTTTTCTGTAGAATCGCCGATTAAAAACGCTCTCTTAAAATGGAGTGATTCTGTATGGCGTCGTATAAAATTAGCGTATAATCTTCATAGGCTTTGCATAAATCAGGTATAAACCCTTATTATAGCAAACTTGATCCAATTTAAATTTGTAGAAATGAAGGTAGATCTGAACAAGAAGGACGATCCGGTGGTTAGGTTGACACGAATGTTTACCTTTCAAATATGAAATAGATATCCCTGAATTAGCTTGCATTAGAATTGTATATTTACGCCTGAAGTAAAGAAAATGGAAAATAAAGGACAAGTCGGTTGGGTTCAAAAACTACAAAAACGTTGGGGTGTTTCTGCATCACAAGTATTTATCATCTTATTGGTTTTTGCCTGTACTGGATTTACGGTGATGTTTTTAAAAAAGCCCATCGTAGGTTTTTTTACGGAGGGTGGTGAAAAAAACCTCCTGTTTTCTATCATATATTATATACTCATCTTGCCAGTGTATAATGTTATTTTACTGATTTACGGATTTATCTTTGGACAATTTCAGTTTTTCTGGAATTTTGAGAAACGTATGTTTTCGAGAATGTTTGGAAGGAATAAGAAAAGGTCCACTTGAAACAAGTAGACCTTCATCTTATTGATATACAATTCGATTAAAATTACTCCACGATAGAGATTTTTTTCAATCCTCGGCTTCCATCCACGTAATTCACAGCTACTATATATAGTCCACTTTGGAAGGCGTTTGTATTTAAATAAATATTTGCATTATCGGCCACATCGATCTGTTGAACGACGGCTCCTTGTAAGTTTAGGATTTGGATCGTATTCACTAAGCTTGGATCAGCAATCGCAATATCTAGGCTTTCTCCTCTTTTCAACGGATTTGGATAGATATTTACATCTTGATCCACACCTTCTGATAATAGTCCTTGACTGGACCCGAAGATATCATCGCTTTGAGAGTATCCAATTTCTATTTCATCACAACCTCGGATATATACACAATCCGATTGACAAGGAATCACTACAGCACAACAACCAGCCATATCAAAAGCACCATGCCATTCTTCCGATCCACCGATTATTTCTCCAACATCATTTTTAAGTGCAATATTTCCCCATGGAGACTTAGAAAATAATTCATCCCATTCTGCATCGATTCCTGAACTTTCGTCCTCTTCCTCTACTTCAGGAGTAAAAGAGTCTAATGAAGCTAATACATACGATCCGATTTGTTCACAGTCACAGTATTCAGGCACTTCTCCTTCTTCATTTGGAATGGTAGTAAGAATTCCAGTAATAAAGGCATCCGAGTTATTTCTCAAAAGGATTTCTCCGTGATTTTTCACTTTTCCACCAAAAGTGGCACCGGTTACCATGGATGCTGTCAAAAACATACCTGGTTTCAAAATATAATCTTTATTTCCTCGTAATTCAATTGGAGCAGGGAAAAACTGTTCGTCACATCCATCCTCTTGTAAATTGTCCTCCCAAAAGTCTACCAAACCACCAACTGCTGCTGTAATCGTCTCGACACTTGGAGCCGTAAATGCTGCCGTTACTTGACCTACAATAGCCGGGATATCAGAAATGGTTTCTTGCAGTGTAGGGTCTGTATTATCATCCCAGTCACAAGACGTTTCAAATCGCCGTCCATCTTCCATTAAAAAATCCGTTTCACCATTCAAATCGACAGCTAATAAAGCGAAATCTTCAATAACTCCTTTGGCTTGTTGAGTACAACCGAAACAAGAGTGTGTTGCAGAGAATAATTGATATTCTGCGAAGTAGCCATAATTGATTTTCACTTTCTTATCACAAGATTCACAGTTCTCAAAATTCGCTTCGATGGTAACTGGATCCACACACACCAAACTAAAACGTAGTGAGCTTCTTCCCAATTTTGTCGCAATCGTCCAGCTATCTGGAGAACTATCTACACCATCGTAGTGCATGTACAATTGTGCTGCCTTCGCTGCTCCAAGTCTTCCCTGAGAAAAGATCAAATCGTTATCATTATTTTTCTCATCATGTTGTTCTGCGTCGATATATGCATCATAATCCGTACATTCATCCGTTGCAGAAGAATTATTCTTATTTGCATTTAAGGCAGTAGACTTCGTTCGGATCAATTTACAAAGGCAATCTTCCTCTTCTTCTTCATCATCGCCATGAATTTCTTTGTAATATTCTTCAAACAACTGGCATAATAATTTATAGTATTCTGATTCCTTAATTTCTTCATCAAATTCCACTCCGAAGGTTTCCGCATATCTTTCGATCATCATACAAGTTTGTTCTTCCGTTAAATTCATATACTCTTGAAAAAAAGCGAACAACTCTACTCTAGACAATAGCTTATCACAAAAGTAAAACCACATATTCGTTAGTGTTTTTTTATTGTTTGTAAAGTCATAAAGATAATCGTGCATTCTTCCTGTCACATCCATCATACCATCATCGGCTCTTCGAACCGGTATTTCAAATTGTTGGAGGACAACATCTTTCTCCCCACGCACCATGACTTCTAGAACAGGATTTTCTTCTTTTTCGGATTGCTGAACATTGAAAACATCTACTTCGTAAGTATCTTTTAGTACATGAACATTTTCCTTATTGTATTTATCTCGGACCACAATATCCTTGATTCGATTGATATCCCATTCATCGTTTATGATAAATTCAACGTAGGAATGAATTTGAGTTTTACAGGGTTTGAAAATAGAAATATGATAATCTACCTTCGTTGGCAACTTCGTTCCATCCCCTCCTTTTCCGCCACCTTCACCTCCAGTGGCAATTTGCGCGTTAGCAAATTGAAAACTACCAAATAATATGGTACAAATAATGAATAATAAGCGTGATTGTTTAATTAAAGTGCTCATCGTGTTATATTTTAATAAATTGATTCCTACCTTTTTGTTTCATTTCATGCCATTCTCATCAAAATAAGCCGACTGATGCTTTCACTTTTGAAAGCAAATCCTATTTATTCTAAGAAATAATACTATGAAATAAGAAGTTGTCGGAAATATTCTCCTTGTAGAGAAAGGTGCTAGCGAACCCTTAATACCATTTTATCATATAAAAGATGGATCATTTTCTATTCATTTTTAAGATCGTCTTTTAAACTTCGAATGGTCGCGTTGAGTGATATGTATTGAACTCATTGGTATAAGGAACTACTCTTAAAAATGTGACAAAATTGAATCAAACACATGTTATAAAACCGCACAAAACGATCAACAACCATTGATCAAATCGACACATAATTAACTGATTATCAGCAACAAATCTTCGAGATTGGATAGTAAATGATCCGCATGATCTTTTGTAAAAACAATTGGCGGTTTTATTTTCAACACATTGTGATCTGGACCATCTGTCGACATTAAAATCGATCGTTTTCTCATAGCATTAGCTATAAAAGATGTAATCTTCGCGTCTGGATGTTGATCTTCATCTAGAAATTCAATTCCAAGAAATAAGCCTTCTCCTCGAATATCTGCGATCGAAACAAACTTCTGTTGCAATGCCAGCAATCCTTTTTTCAAATAGAGTCCCACTTCCAAGGCATTTTGTTGTAATCCTCTTTCTTGAATTTCCTTCAATACAGCTCGTCCTACTGCAGCCGAAACAGGATTGCCTCCAAAGGTGTTGAAATATTCCATCCCATTATTAAAAGCGTGCGCAATACTTTCTGTACAAATGACTGCTCCCAATGGATGCCCATTTCCGATGGGCTTGCCCATCACTACGATGTCCGGGACAACATCCTGCAGTTCAAACGACCAAAAGTGCTTACCTACTCGTCCAAAGCCCACCTGCACTTCATCAGCGATAACGACCCCACCTTGTTCTCGAATAGCCTGATAAATCGCTTTTAAATAGCCTTTCGGCAATACGATCTGTCCACCACAACTCAGTATTCCTTCATGAATGAAGGCCGCAATCGTATGTCCCTGATTGATCAAATTTCTGATATAGCTCAAGGCGTCTTCTATATACATAGTAGCACTGTCTTCTCGCCCTCCATATTTTCGGCGCAATGCATCCGGCAAATCCAATAAAAAAGTATGTTCAGGTTGACCAGCCCCTCCTTTTGCATTGAATTTGTATGAACTAATATCAATGGTAGCTTGAGAATTCCCATGGTATGCAAATTCAATCGCCAATATATTTTCGCGTTGCGTATATGTTTTCGCCATTCGAAGTGCCAATTCATTGGCCTCGCTTCCAGAATTGGTAAAATGTAATACGGATAAGGATTCAGGAAAGGTCGCTTTTAAACGCTCAGCATAATCCAAGACTAAGGGATGTAAATATCTTGTATTCGTATTCAATGTAGCCATTTGAGCTTGAGCAGCCTGTACAACGGCAAAATTTTCATGACCAACATGCGCCACATTATTGACCGTATCTAAAAATTTTTGACCATGTTCATCAATTAAGTATACTCCATCTCCTTTGACCATATGTAAAGGATCATCGTATGAAACACTAAGCCCATACCCCAGTACTTTCTGACGTTTTTTCATTAAATCATCGACTAAAGAAGACGAACTTGAAACATGTAAGTCTCTAAAAATGAGGCCGGGATCCGGGCATATCTGAGACATAATATTCCATTGATCCGGTCTTGCTACACCATCAAAGTTATCGGTACATTCCATTAGATCCAAGATCAATTGAACATGCACATGAGGATTCCAATGACCGTTTTCTTCATAGGTCCCCAACTTAGCAAATGGTTCTCCAGCTTCAAATCCTTGCCCTACCGTGAGTTCTTCAAACGTGCTCATACTTAAATGACCGTATAAGCTATAGAATACAACGTCCGAGATTGAATGTTCCAACACGACAAGGGTACCATAATCTTTATGATCATTGGATCTTGATACCATCTTAACGGTGGAAGTCCAAGGTGTATATAATACGGTTCCTTCAGGAAGCCAGATGTCAATACCTAAATGTTTCGTGCGATAAACATCTCCTTCGAGTCCATTTACTTTATAAGCATTCGTCGTATAAAAATCACGAATTTCGCCATATCCTCCCACCAAAAATGAATCTGGATACTTCTGCTGTACCCTGTTCATATTGATTCGAAATGTCTCTTCATAGTATGGATCTTCTTTATGCGGTACGAAGTCCGAATCTAAACCAAGATCAATCGCATGAATGGAGGATCGATGATCCTCCGCTAGCAAGTCTTTGATATTAACTTGTAACTGAGGTAGTTGTTTGTGGAATTGCTCGAAAGTTGGAACGATTCGCCCCGTACTCAATTGAGTAAATAGGTAAAATTTTCTTTGTCCACAATCCAATAGTCGCTCCAGGGCTTTCCAGCAGCCTTCCACACTGGATTGAGTATATGTATTATCCGGATTTTCAATTTTAGCCTGAGCAGCATGTACCAAACTGATCACCAATCGAATACAAATCAGATCGAAGAGGCAGTCAAATTCTTCAGAATCTATATCCAACACCTCCTGATAACCGCTCAATACATGTTCTGTTATTTTCAGAATATCCTCTTCATACTGAAAGAGATAGGCTAATGCAATCGCCAAATTATTGATTCGAGACGTATAAATCGCATCTCCATAATCGATGAGACTGGTGGCAATAGGATTAAAATGATCTAAATCATAGAGAATATTATTTTCATTGATATCATTGTGAATGACGGATTTCTTCAGTTTTTTAATTTTCGGGAGCATCTCCTCATATCGCAAGAGTACTTCATTTATCCAGTGTTTTCTTTTTCCTTCAAAATGGTTTATGTGGGTCTGCGCCCAAAGCGCATCATCGCTGTTCCAAGAAAAAAATCGCCTTGCAAAAGGATGCTCAAAGTCTTGTAAAGCGGTTGTATTTTGAGCAGTGATGGTTCCAATAGATCGGCAGATTGAAGGAGGACGTCTATTAATTCGCCCAAGTACTTTCCCCTCTTGCCATGTCAATAATCTTGCAAATTGTTTAGAAGGATTATCCGCAATGGTAGCATAAGCCAAACCAGAAGTAGATAATACCACTGTTGGTGATGCTTGCCTTTTCGATTTTAAATGAACAAATAGTTTATGTTGGAAATCATATTCTTGCAAATCCGTTTCATCCAACGAAATTTTCAAAATGTAACGATCTCCTTGCTCTGTAGTGACTTTGAAATTTTGCTCCGAATAACCCACTAAATGCTCACAAGTGGCCTTTAGTCCAAAATGATTTTGGACAAGTTCTTCGGCGGCAGGAATAGAATATTCTGTGAAAGTATTATTGGTCGAATCCATAGGAATTAAAAAAGCTCTTAAAGCGCATAGATAATACACCAAATATAGCTTCTTTTATTATTCCGCTCGACATTTTGCTATTTCCTTCTAAACGATCCACGAAGGTGATGGGTTCCTCGGCAATTTTAAATCCTAAAGTCCGTGCTGCATACTTCATTTCAATCTGAAAGGCATATCCAATAAACTTGATTT
>JAHDFB010000104.1 GCA_020628475.1 Saprospiraceae bacterium
AATTGCAAGTCTAAGGGAAACAAAAGAAAAGGCACTTTTTCAAAGGCATTTTTAGTGATTTTATTAAAAAATCACTAAAACCAGTAATATGTTCCTAAATTCCCTCCAAGGCTTCGCGAATTTTTAACGGAACACATTTCTTATGCTGTTGAAAAAGAATAGGTTGTAGACCTTTTTGGCAATTAGCTTATCCATTATGGACGTTTGTTTAAGTAGGCCAGCGTTCAGTTACTTATATAGTCTTAATCCATGCGTCAGCGGTAGTAGCGGAATGCGCGCAGGGGGGATTTCCCCCGAGCACATTGGTAGCGGATGACGCGCCCGGACGCTCATATTTTATTCTTTTACATACGTTCGGACCACCCTCGGACCAATACCACTGATACATTCGTAGGCGGTCTTATCGGATAGCTTACAAAGGCGATTGAAGGAATCGATGGTATCAAATATGATCACCTCATCGCCCGATTCTACCTGCATATCCGTCACATCAACCGAACATGTATCCATAGAGATATTGCCAATCGTAGGCACCGATTGACCCTGAATCTTGAAGTGCATCTGACCATTACCCGCCTTGCGACTGATTCCATCGGCGTATCCAATGCATAAAGTAGCTACGCGCATATTTCGATCAGCAATAAAACTGCGATTGTAACCGACACTATCGCCTTTCTGGATGTCCTTCACCTGAGCAACATAGGTCTTCAGACAATGTGCTAATTGAAATCGATCATCCGATATATAGCCATATAAACCAATGCCCAATCGAATCATATCGTGATGAAATGCCGGAAATCGCAATGCGGCATTCGAATTGCATATGTGACGCCAGGTTTTCTTCGGATCGATGGCTTCAACGTTTGATTGCAGGAGTAACGCACTCACACGTTCGTAGTATTGATGTTGAGCCTCTGTGAAATCGTCTTCTTTCGGATCTTCCGCACTGGACAAATGCGAAAAGATGGATTTGACCTGTAAGGAAGGGGTAGACTGAAGAATAGCTATAAGTTCGGGCAGATCTTCTTCTCGAATACCAAGTCGATGCATGCCACTATCTATTTTCAAGTGTATCTTGAGTGATGTGTTGGAAGAAGCTTGTAAGACTTTTTGGAGCTGTACAACACTGTAAATTTCTAATTCTAGTTCGTATTGTTCGGCTAAATAGCTGAGGGATGGATCTGGATTCATCACCATAATTGGCGCTGAAATACCTTCCTCCCGCAATTCGATGGCTTCATCATAATAGGCCACAGCCAAATATTGAATGCCACAGCGAAGAAGGTGTTTGGCCAAGCTAACGCTGTCCGAACCATAGGCGCCCGCTTTGATGACCGCCATGATGTGTGTGTTATCCTTGATCAAACTGCGATATGTCTTTACATTGTGTGCAATCGCATTGAGATCAACCAGAAGTTCTGTACGATGGGATTTGACCTTTAGTTCTGTTATCAGTGCGTCAAGTTGAAATCGACGAGCTCCTTTGAGTAAAATGGCTTCATCCTTGGGGGGATCATGTTTTAAAACGGTTTTCAAACTTTCCAAATCGGTATAATACGCAATTTTGGAACTATGGATGAGGATCGGTCTCCCTTGCCCCACATAACTGATTCGATCCACTTTGAATCGACTTATGATTTGACTTAGCTTTTGATAATAGGCTTCATTTTGTTTGACCTGATCAAAATCGGTCAATATAAGGTGTAAAGCTCTTCGTTTTCTCTGCTCATTGGCAAAGTCGAGGGCATTTTCCAAACTGGTTAGGTCTGCATTGTACGAATCATCAATGAGTATGCAATTCCGCATCGCTTTCTGCAGGACCAAGCGCATGGAAACTGGTTCTAGATACTTGACTCGATCGATGATGTAACTAGGATGTAAGCCAATTTCCAATCCGGCGATAATCACATGAATGACATTTTTGATCGACGCTTTGTCCGTCAAATAGAATGGGAGCGATAGACTATGCTTACCTTCTATGTGAATGATCACAAAATCCTGATTTTTAACAATGTCGACGTAGTAGCTACCATTCTTATCTTGTATAGACCAAGAAATCAGCGATACATTCGGCAAATGCGATTGGATCAAAGCATGGTTAATCCAATCATATTCTTCGAAAATGAGTTTTTGGCTATTCTTGAAAAGCTGTAATTTTTCTTCGAGTTTTTGGTTTTGATCGTCAAATCCTGCGCTATGTGCATCTCCGATATTGGTCAGAATTCCGAGATCGCATTGAATAACTTTTTCAATGGAGGACATTTCGCCTCGTCGAGAAATACCGGCTTCAAAAACACCATATTGACTGTCGTTTTCCAGTAATAAAACGGAAAGTGGCACGCCCAATTGAGAGTTGTACGAAGCGGGACTCTTGGTTACTTTGAATTCTATTTCTAATAGTTGTGATAACCATTCCTTGATGATGGTTTTCCCATTACTACCCGTGATTCCAATACACGGACATTGGATTCTATGGCGATGTTTGGCTGCGATTTCCTGAAGTGCACGCATGACATCGGGAACTTGAAGAAAGATAGACTGGGTCGATTCTATGTCAATGCCTTCTGGAATCAGAAATACGCGAATTCCTTTTTCTTCTGCTTTTCGGACGTGTTGAATAATATCAACGGGATGTTTGGCGAGGCATAGGAATAGGGAATCATGGACCTCGTTGATTTTGCGGGTATCAAATACCCACTCGCTAATGTTTACCAAATCAAAAGATTGCTGGGAATCTGTGTGCACCTGCGCAGAGCAATCTTCTATAATCGTTGATAATTTTATATTCATTCCAATGAAACCAATCGTGACTTGTGCAGTTCCCTTATATTATAACTGAAAAGATCTGCACTTACAATATTACTATTAATGCTGTATAATGGCGTATAAGATCTAGAGTTATTGGAGCGTGGTCAATGTAGTTATCAACAAGACTGTAAAACCATATTACAGATCAAATCCAATATCTCGTCTATAATACTTTGCTTCAAAATCGATTTTTTCAGCATGCGCCATTGATTTTTGAACGGCCGTTTTAAATGACGAATCCATTGACGTGATGGCGATCACTCGTCCTCCATTCGTATAGATGGCGCCATTCTTTTCTGTAGTTCCAGCATGGAAATAGATCGATTCTTGCGCATCATCGAGCTGCGTAATCTCCTTTCCTTTTTCGTAAGCTTGTGGATATCCTCCAGAAACAAGCATGACGGTGGCGGCAGAAAGCGGATTGATTTCTAATGGGGTGGAATCTAAGCGTTGATTGTAAAGCGCCTGAAACAATTCTACCAAATCAGAATCTATTCTCGGAAGTACAACTTCAGTTTCTGGATCTCCAAATCGACAATTGTATTCGATCACGTATGGTTCGTCTCCTACTCGAATCAATCCAATGAAAATAACACCTTTATATATGATCTGTTCGGCATCTAATCCTCGGACCGTCGGTTCAATAACCTTCGTCCGTACTTTTTCCATAAGGATATCATCCACAAATGGCGGTGGGGAAACCGCTCCCATTCCACCGGTGTTTAATCCAGTGTCTCCCTCGCCAATACGTTTGTAATCTTTGGCGACAGGTAATATTTTATATTCTTTTCCATCGGTTAATACAAATACCGAAAACTCAATACCGTCTAAGAAATCTTCGATAACCACGACATTTCCCGCTCCACCAAATTTACCTGAGAGCATATCTTTTAACTCTTGTTTGGCCTGTGATTTGTCTTCCAAGATAACCACCCCTTTACCAGCTGCTAGTCCATCGCATTTCAATACGATGGGGCCCGATTGTTGGTCGATGAAGTCCAGTCCTTGATCAAGAGTTTCTAGCGTGAATTCAGCATAACCGGCTGTTGGTATCTGATGCCGCTGCATGAATTTCTTAGCAAAGGCTTTACTACCTTCTAGTTTGGCACCAGCTTTCGAAGGACCAATTACTTGAATGTGATTCAGCTGGTCTGAAGATTGAAAATAATCGTAAATGCCATCTACCAAGGGAGCTTCTGGTCCCACCATCAACATGTGAACGTGTTGATCTAGGCAGAATTGACCGATTCCTTCAAAATCAGAAAGACTCAAGGCTACATTTTGTGCCAATTGCGCGGTTCCTGCATTGCCAGGTGCGACATATAATTGCTCACAATGTGCTGATTGTTTCATTTTCCAGGCCAAGGCATGCTCTCGACCTCCACTTCCTAAAATGAGAATATTCATATCTTTCTTGTTTCGAATTGAATGTACTATTACAACGTTGATTTTGAAGTGGGCAAAGATACGATTCGATTCGTCATATTGTCTACAGTTGTATGCATTTTTAACTGGAAACATAGAGCTTAGCGATCCAGCCATGATATATTAAAATATTTTTTAATATAAAAATCTTTACTTTTCTTTACTTTTGTGCGTTTTTAAACTGTATTATGATTGCATACATCAAGGGTAAGATCACTTTTAAGTGCCCGACAGACATCTATGTAGAGACGTCGAGTGGGGTCGCTTATCAAGTACATATCAGCTTGCATACCTTTTCGCAATTGGAGCAGTTGGAAGAAGTTAAGATTCTGACTACCTTGATTGTAAAGGAAGATTCACATACGCTATATGGTTTTATGACGGAGCAGGAAAAGAATTTGTTCGGCAAATTGATCTCTGTTTCTGGAATAGGACCCAATACCTCCAGAGTGATTCTTTCGAGTATGACACCGGATGATGTTATCCGCACGATTGCCTCGGAAGATCATATCCGATTTTCGAAAGTAAAGGGTATCGGTCCGAAGACTGCAAAACGCATTATTCTTGATCTAAAAGACAAATTAGCCAAAGAAATATCGACCAGTGATGTAAATATGATCACGCAGAACAATAGTGAGCGAAATGAAGCGTTATCTGCTTTGTTAACACTAGGATTTCCAAAAAATACAGTAGAGAAAACACTGAATTCAATTATCAATTCGACCGACCAAGATATGGATGCGGAAACGTTGATAAAATCAGTATTAAAAAAATTATCATAAAACGGCAATTTGCATACTATGCCAATTGGGTTTTACGTTACTAACGAATGTGCGGAAAGATAGATTCTTTAAGAGTCGTAGAAATATACAAATGAAGAAAATTACTTTATTACAATTTATTGTAGTAATACTAACAACATCCTTTCACTATTTTGCATCAGCCAGTGGTCCTGCCTATGGTGTTGACTACGGTCAAACATCGGATCAAATCATGGCGATGGATACGATTCCATTAAAAGATAGATTTGAGAATTTTGTCACGGGTCAGGGCAGCAACCCCTTTGATTTGAAGGATCCGAGCGAAGTTAAACAAGAGGTTACCTATGATCCAGAATCTGGGATGTATATTATCACCGAAAAAATCGGCGATAATTTCTTTCGGGCGCCTACCTATATGACTTTTGAAGAATATATGGATTGGCAGGCGAAGCAACAGGAAAAAGACTATTTCAATAAGTTAGCGGGTATTGAATCTTCCAATCGATCCAAGAGCGGTATTATCGATCCGATGGCGCGAGTGGATATCAAGAAACAATTGATCGACCGATTATTCGGTGGAAATGGAATTACGATCGAACCACAAGGTAATGTTGATTTGACCTTTGGAGGAGATTATCAACGTATTCAGAATCCCAATATTCCGATCCAAGCTCAAACCAACGGTGGTTTTGATTTTGACATGAATATTAAAACCAATATTCAGGGAAAGATCGGTGATAAGATGGATTTAGGTTTCAATTTTGATACCAACTCGACCTTCAACTTTGACAATAAAGTAAAGTTAGAATACGATAGTGAAAAGTGGACAGAAGATGATATTTTAAAGAAAATTGAGTTGGGAGATGTGAGTCTTCCGCTACGCTCGCAATTGATTCAGGGAAATCAATCGCTCTTTGGTATCAAAACAGAGTTGCAATTTGGACATTTGAAGTTGACCATGATTGCCGCGGAGCAACAGTCTCAACAGGAAGAATTGAGGATTGAAAACGGGGGAACATTACAGGAATTTGAAGTGTATCCAGATCAATACGATGAAAACCGCCACTTTTTCTTGTCATTTTTCAATAGAGATACGTACGAAGAGAATTTAGAGGGACTTCCTTTCATTCAGACGCCTTTTCGAGTCGTGAATTTACAAGTTTGGGTGACGAATGATCGTCAAGAAACGGAGCGTTTGAGAGATATCGCAGCCTTGGCTGATCTCGGTGTAGCGGAAACGGAAAACTTGACCAATCCTTCGATTGATGTACAGCCACCAATGGCTCCCTACATCGATTATACAGGAGATAATGTACTGAATGATAACACCAGAAATGATTTATTTGAGTTGATCGAAGGTGATCCGGCGGCAAGACAAATATTGAATACGGCGACTACCTTACAAACGAAATACGGACTGACCCAATCAAAAGATTTTGAAGTATTAAAGGCAAGACGATTGTCGCCGAGCGAATATACCTTCCATCCACAGTTGGGATTTTTATCGTTGAATGTACGATTACGTCCGAATCAAGTGCTGGCGGTATCATATGAATATACCTATACCTATAATGGAGATGAGGTCTATCAAGTAGGGGAGTTGGCAGATGACGTTGCGACGCAGGATACCAGTGAAGTAATCTATA
>JAHDFB010000034.1:0-21568 GCA_020628475.1 Saprospiraceae bacterium
ATATAATTGTATTTATAAGGGCCGATCCATACATCATTTTAGTACATATTTGTAATGCGGACGCAACGATTTTATTGCATTGTTAATACTAAAACTTTTGATATGATAACAAGTTTACAATTACTCCTAAAGTACATTTTAAGCCATTCAATCCTCCATAAAATTGTGGCACATTATTGTATTCAAGCTATTGATTACCTCGTTTCTCGAATTCGAAAAATGAGTAAACCTACGCTTCCAGAACTTAGCGTATTAGAACCACTCATTGTAATCAATCAACTAAAATAATCCGTGCATATAATTAGGAGTACACATGATTTTTAAATCTACATTCTAAAAGGGGCGATTCTGAAGATTATCGCCCCTTTTTGTATCTTGGCATCCATAAAATCAAAATCATATGTTCTATCAATGGAGTGTAATCATCACTACCCTACTATTATTTCTCTCTTGCGCTTCAGAATCACCGAAACAAACAAGCCACAAAGGATTGATCATCCAAAAAATAACAGAACCAATCATTTTAAATGGTGGAGTAGATGAAGCCGCTTGGAATAAGGCCTCTTGGTATCCAATGGATCAATATTGGATTGGTGCTCCCACAAGTAAAGAAGATTTTTCAGGACGATTCAAAGTACTTTGGTCAAATGATCGATTGTATGTCCTCGCAGAAACGACCGACGATATCATCAGAGATATGCATGAAGACGGACTTGAACGATATTGGGATGATGACTGTCTGGAAATCTTTATTGACGAAAATGCTTCCGGTGGAGATCATCAATATAATCACAATGCATTCGCCTATCATATAGCACATAATTTACGTGTAACCGATATGGGCTTGGATTCTCTACCTGCTTATTTTGATCACCATCTCCAATCGGCCAAGGTGACGGACAACAACATCACGACATGGGAAATAGCTATAGAAGTGCATACAGATGACTATAGCTTTGGTCAAAAACCTAGAAAACTACAGGCAGGTGAAAAAATTGGTTTCATGATCGCTTATTGTGACAATGATAATAGCAAAGAACGAGAACATTTTATCGGTTCGACCAAGGTAGAAGGCGAAGATAAAAACAGAGGATGGATTGACGCTGGCATCTTCGACAAATGGACCTTGGTAGAATAAAAAAAGCATGAATCCGAAGATTCATGCTCCCATTTTTATATCGTATATCTATATACTTATATCTGAGGTATTCTCAATACCTGTCCAGGATAAATTTTATCTGGGTGATCAAGCATCGGCTTGTTTGCCTCAAAAATCTCTGGATATTTCATAGCATCTCCATATAATGCCTTCGCAATCTTAGAAAGTGAATCTCCAGACTGTACTGTATAAAATTGTGCTTCTGGTTCAGGATTTGTAACGGTCAATTGATCATCTACTGATCCTACACCTTCTACATTACCAAGAGCAAGAATAACCTTTTCTCTCTCCGCATTAGTCTCCGTTGTTCCAGAAACAATCACTTGCTCACACAACTCGATGCCCAAATCATTCACATTGAGCCCTAATCTCGCAATTTCAGCTTTTAATTCGTCTGCTTTAGACATTTTTACTTCTGCTTCTTTTGCAGCCACGTCTGCTTTTTTCCCAAATAGCTTAGCGCCTTTGTTTTTCAAAAATGAAAATAATCCCATTGTACTAGTTTATTTAATGTTGATTAAAATATAATTAACTCTTATTTCTACAAAATAAGAAATTTATCCAAATTACTGTTCTTTATTTTTTTCGATTCGTATTCTCTTCTGCCCTAGCCTCTCTCCAAGCTTCAATCCTTTGATCATTACCCGAAAGCAATACTTCGGGCACTTTCATTCCCTTATAATCTGCCGGTCTCGTATAGATCGGCGGAGCTAGTAAACCATCTTGATGAGAATCAAATAAAGCGCTAGACTCATTATTTAATACACCGGGTATCAATCTTCCAATGGCATCCACCACCACAGCTGCAGCTAGCTCACCACCAGAAAGTACAAAATCCCCGATCGAAATTTCTTTGGTAACATGTAAATCACGAATTCTCTGATCAATGCCTTTATAGTGTCCACAAATCAACATGATCGAGCCATGTAAGGACAAACTGTTCGCCATTTTCTGATCAAAAGTCTCACCGTCTGGTGTTAAATAGATAATCTCATCATATTGACGTGAAGTTTTTAGTTCAGAAATGATATTATCCAATGGTTCCGGCATCATGACCATGCCTGCTCCTCCACCATATTGATAATCATCAATCTGAGCATGTTTACCAATGCCGTAATCGTGTAAATTATGTATCTCGACTTCCAACAGGCCTTTATCCTTTGCCCGTTGCATAATACTATGAGACAAAGGACTCTCCATCAACGATGGTACCGCTGAAATGATATCAAAACGAATCATCTATTATATACTATCCGTAATTTATATTCCTAGTAATTCAATATCAAAAACCAAGGTTGAATATGGCTTGATATCCTTTCCTGCACCGCGCTCACCATATGCCTGATCATAAGGAATGTAAATTCTCCATTTATCGCCCACCTTCATTTTAGGTAGAGCAATTTGCCATCCTTTGATAAGACGTTTCAAATTGAACGTATTCGGAGTTCCGCGATCATAACTAGAATCGAAAACCGTCCCATCCAAAAGGCGACCTTCATAGTGAATTTTCACATTTCCACCTTTCTCTGGTGAAGGGCCATCTCCTGCCTTCAAAACTTCATATTGAATGTTTTTTTCGATTGTCGTCACCTCCGGTCGCTTCGCATTTTCCTCTAAGAATTTTAAGCCTTCTTCCATGCGTATGGTATTAACACGCTCTCTTCGATTACGCATTTCATTTTTATACATGGTCTTAGCCGTAATTCTATTAATCATTGGTTCCTTATTGGCCATGACATCATTGAATGCCGCTTGAAAGATTTTTATATCCACATCATCAAAGCCTTGCTTCTTCAATTCTTCCGCTAATTCTATTCCGATAGCATAGGACATAGAATCCTGAGCGTTTTTCAATTTTTGGGCTTGAATTTGACCCGAAAAACCGAGCAGACTAAGAAATGTAATCGTGACTAATAATCTCATTTAAATTTGTTTATTTTAATGCTTACAAAAAAGTAAAGGCGTATTCCGCCATTTTAGTTCCCTGTTATTTTTTCAAGGAAGAATAATATTCATAAAAGTAAGGTATGGTCTCAATTCCTCGATAAAAGTTAAATAAACCATAATGCTCATTCGGGCTATGTATGTCATCCGAATTCAATCCAAATCCCATCAGTACCGATTTAACACCCAAAACCTGTTCGAATAATGCGATGATCGGAATACTCCCCCCACCTCTCTGAGGTACGGGCTTACGCCCAAAGGTCTTTTCCATCGCCATAGACGCCGCCTGATACTCTTTGGTATCTGTAGGTGTTACAGCCGGTTGACCACCGTGATGCGGTGACACCTTCACTTCAACACCTTTCGGAGCGATGGATTTGAAATAATCTGAAAATAACGCTGTGATCTTATCGGGATCTTGGTAAGGCACCAAACGCATACTGATTTTGGCGTAAGCCTTCGAAGGCAAAACCGTTTTTGCCCCCTCTCCTATGTAGCCTCCCCAAATTCCATTGACATCTAAGGTCGGTCGTATAGAAGCGCGTTCTCTTGGAGAGTATCCTTGTTCACCATCCAATTCCGCCACTCCTAGACCTTTTTTATAGTTGGCTTCATTAAAAGGAGCTTTGGCCATTTCATCCCGCTCTTCACGACTTATTTCTTGTACATCATCATAGAATCCAGTAATAGCAATTCGTCCCGTCTCATCCTTCAAATTTGTAATCATTTGAGACAAGGCATTGATCGGGTTCACTACGGCACCACCATACACTCCAGAGTGCAAATCCTTATTCGGTCCAGTAACTTCAACTTCAATGTAACTCAATCCACGAAGGCCTACTGTAATCGATGGGACATCATTGGCAATAATGCTCGTATCTGATAATAGCACGACATCACAGGCCAACATTTCGGCGTGTTTCTTACAGAATCCAGCAAGGTGATACGATCCAACTTCTTCCTCTCCTTCAATCATAAATTTCAGATTGCAAGAAATCGCATTGGCCGCATGCATGGCCTCAAAAGCCTTAACATGCATGTACATCTGCCCTTTATCGTCACAGGCTCCTCGAGCAAAAATAGCCCCATCCGGATGCAAATCTGTTTTCTTAATCACTGGCTCAAACGGAGGCGAATCCCATAAATCAAGTGGATCAGGCGGTTGAACATCATAATGACCATACACCAAAACTGTAGGCAAAGCTGGATCTACCATATACTCGCCATATACGATCGGATGTCCTTCAGTTTCGTAAATTTTGACGGTATGGGCACCGGCATTCGTTAATTTTTCTGCGATAAAATCCGCCGTTTTCTTTACATCGTCAGCATATGCTGATTCTGCACTGATCGAAGGGATTTTTAATAATTCCAATAACTCCTCTAAAAAGCGGTCCTTATTTGCCGCAATATATTCTTGTGTTTTATTCATCTTTTATTTATACGTTTCGTCCATGTTGTACAACATAAACCCTAATTTATCTGCCGCTTCTTGAATAATCTTATCTGTTGGTTTTCCGGCACCATGTCCTGCACTGGTCTCAATTCGGATCAATACTGGATTCGAACCTTGATGCTTCGCCTGCAATTCTGAAATAAATTTAAACGAGTGTGCCGGAACCACGCGATCATCGTGATCTGCTGTTGTTACCATGGTCGCCGGATAAGCTTGCTCCTTCACATTATGAAGCGGGCTATATTTGATCAAGTAATCGAAAGCCTCTTTTTCATCACTCTTTCCATAATCGGTTGCCCATGCCCATCCAATAGTAAACTTGTGGTATCTCAACATGTCTAGTACTCCTACAGCTGGGAAAGCAACAGCATATAAATCTGGTCTTTGCGTAATACAAGCACCGACTAATAAACCACCGTTTGAACCACCTTCTATGGCTAATTTGTCGCTAGAAGTATATTTATTATCAATTAAATGTTGAGCCGCTGCTTGAAAATCATCAAATACATTTTGCTTTCTCTCCAGTGTTCCAGCCTTATGCCATTCAGATCCGAACTCTCCCCCACCTCGAATATTAGCAACTACATAAATACCTCCATTTTCCAATAATGGAATACGCGTTAAACTAAAACTAGGAAGTAAAGAAATGTCGAATCCACCATAACCATACAACAAGGTTGGGTTGGATCCATCTTTCTTGATACCTTTTTTATAAGTAGCAAACATCGGTACTTTTGTACCGTCTTTGGAAGTAAACCAAATTTGCTCCGTCATATAATCCGCAGGATTGAAGTCAACATCCGGTTTTTTGTATACCTCATAACTTAGATCTTCTGTATTCAATTTGAATGAAGTAGAAGGATACGTAAAGGATGTAAAACTGAAAAATCCTTCCTTATCTTTTTTCTTACCACTGATTCCTCCACTATTTCCAATACCTGGTAATTCTAGGTCCTGTAAATAGCTTCCTTTCATATCATACACCTTGATCTTCGTACTGGCATCATGTATATAATTGGCAAATATCTTACCTCCTACGATGGAAATGTTCTGTAATTTATCGCTAGACTCCGGAATCACATCTTTCCAATTTTCTTCTTCTGGTTTATCTAAGTGGATTCGAATCAAGCGCTGATTCGGCGCGTTTTTATTCGTAATCACCAATAAATTTCTGCCCTCACTATCCACTACACCAAAATCATTATTAAAACCTTCAACAATCTTAATTGGATCTTTTCTTTTCGAATTTAAATCCATGACATACAGGGCATTACCACTGGTTGATTCAACCGGATTAATAATCAAAAATTGCTCATCTTCAGTAACAGATCCGTAGAAATTACGATTTGGATGCTCTTTATCTTCTATGACTAATTGATCTTTTGATTGCGGTGTTCCAATGGTGTGATAATAGATTTTATGATATTGATTTTTTCCAGAAAGCTCACTGTTCTCTTCTGGGCTTGGGTATCGGCTGTAGAAGAATCCATTTCCTCTCCAACTCATTCCAGAAAATTTGATCCATTCTACTTTATCATCTAGTACCTTTCCCGTATTCACGTCCATGACATAGGCCGTTCTCCAATCGGACCCTCCCTCCGATACAGCATACGCTAAGAGCGTACCATCTTTATTAAAAGACATACCTCCTAGTGAAGAGGTTCCATCTTCTGATAATTTATTCGGATCTAAAACAACTTCGGCTTCTCCGCCTATTTCTTTGGAACGGTATAATACACTTTGATTCTGTAATCCGTCATTTTTAAAAAAGTAGTAATAATCCCCTTCTTTAAATGGAGATCCCACTTTTTCATAATCCCACAATTGGGTAAGTCGATCTTTAATTTTATCCCGAAAAGGAATTTTATCTAGAAAGGCACCCGTCGTTTTATTTTGACGAATCACCCAGTCTTTAGTTTCTTCACTGTTATCATCTTCTAACCAACGGTATGGATCTTTAATAATCGTACCATGATAATCATCTTGTACGCTTAAGTCTTTTCTTGTTTCTGGATATTGTATCTCCATATCTGCTTCTTGTGTCGTTTCCATTGTCGTGGTTGATTGATCGATGACCTTGGTTGTTTTTTGACTACATGAAAAAACAAATAGGCCGGCTATCAGGATACAACCTTTGGTTATATAACTATTCATACTATTTTTATTTTGATCAAGGCGGTAAAATTAAATAAAGCATCTCAATCTGCTATATTATAGGTTTATTATATTTGTAGCTTAAGCTAAGAACATAATGAATCTGATTTATACGTTTTTTTTCACTTTTCTACTCTTACTCGGCGACTATTCTCTTTTGGCTCCTTTGGGCGAAAGCCCCACTAAAACCGAAACTCTAGATTGCAACGTGGCCTTCGACGGTATCGATCCCAATACGCTTCAAAAGAAAATAGCCATAGAATATGAAAATGTAATCAGTTACACCCATCCGAAATTGGAAGAGTATTACAAGGAAAACTCCTTTTTATCTGGTGATGTTTCTGTCGTTCAATTGGGAAAGGAAAAATATTTAATCCTTGACATTATTATTCGATCTAAAGATGCTATCCGAAATTATGGTATGGTTCAGGTGGGTAGTCCTATGAAAATAGAGCTCATCAACGGAGATTCCGTCTATCTTTTTGCTCAAGCAAATGCAACAGGACAATTAATTCCGCAAACGAATAACATCAAATATCAAGTCCTATTTTTGTTGGAAAAATCGGAATATAAAATGCTCCAAAAAAGTGAAGTCAACAATATGGGGCTCATGTGGTCTTCGGGCTATGAAAAATACGACGTGTACAATATCGACGTCTTAATGAATCAAATTGCCTGTCTAGAAAATAACAATTAATTTATGCTACGATTGCAACTGCCCACGGATCCACGATGGGCAAATTTGGCGGAAATAAGTTTAGAAGCCATTTTAACCGATCATGCTTATTGCGAACAAAAAGCAGCGACTTCTTGTATCAGTTTGATCCAAAAATTTCCAGATAAAGAAGAACTCGTCGAGAAATTAGCGCCTATTGTTACCGAAGAATGGGGGCACTTCAGAATGGTACTAAAAGAGTTAAAAAAGCGAGATTTATCTTTGGGAGCACAACGAAAAGATGAATATGTCAACATGCTTCGAGCATTCATGACAAAAGGTGGTTCTAGAGAAGAACGATTGTTGGAAAATCTATTGGTTTTTGCCTTGATCGAAGCAAGATCGTGTGAACGATTTCGTGTTTTATCCCTCAATATTGCCGAAGATGCGCTCAAGGAATTTTATCACAAATTTATGGTTGCCGAAGCGGCACATTATACCCTTTTTATCGAATTAGCGCGTAAATATGCTGGTCGAGAAAAGGCCGACAAGCGATGGCATGAATATTTAGAATACGAAAAAGAAATCATGAAAAAATTGGAATTACGAGGCGATCGAATCCATTAATTAATTTAAACATCTTTAAATCAATCCCCGAACCTGCCATTGTCACCCCCGGTTTATCTAGACAAGCTCCCAGTGATGCCGATATTCTTTTCGATGGAAAGAACTTAGACGCACTAGAAAGTTGGAATGGAGAAGCCGCTAAATGGGCCAATAATAATGGCATTTTAACGGTTGTGCCGGGAACTGGAGATATTCGTACACGTAAAAAATACGGAAGTTGTCAATTTCACATTGAATTTCGTAGTGAAGATAACGGAAAAACCGGTCAAGGCAATGGAAATAGCGGTGTATTCTTCCAAAATCGATATGAGGTACAAATTCTGAATTCATTTGAAAATCGCACCTACAGCAATGGTCAAGCCGCCTCAATATATAAGCAATATGCTCCATTGGTGAATGCCAGTAAACCATTAGGAAACTGGCAATACTATGATATCATATTTATCGCTCCGGAGTGGAATGAAAACGGCTCTCGTAAAAGCCCCGGTTATTTCACGGTTTTTCACAACGGTGTTTTAGTTCAGTACCATGTCGAGATTCAGGGTACTACGGAATACATCGGTCCACCAAAAAACATCGCCCATGGTCAGGATCATATTCGAATCCAAGATCATGGTGATCCCATGGAATTTCAAAATGTTTGGATAAGACCACTATAAAACGATCCGTTTTATTCGTCGCGACAATAAGGAACTTCATTGTACGAAAAGCGATGTGCAATCTATGCATTATGTCTAGTTTTAGCGAAAAATATCTGCATAATGAAAGTATTATACATTACACTTTTTATTTTTTGTTTGGGATTCGTTCAGGCTCAAGAATGGGAGATGGTGGGCGACGTTCCTTTCCATAAGCACCACTCCAATGGTTTCAGTTATGAAGGAAAAGCATATGTTTTTCAGGGAACCAATAACGAAGTGGCCTCTAATTTAGTCTGGTCTTATGATCCAATCACGAATGAATGGACTGAATTGGATCCTTTTCCGGGAGAAGCTCGAGGTATCGCTATCGGGGATGACTGGAATAATAAATATTATTTAGGTTTTGGACGAGGACAAAATGGCTATCTCAACGATCTTTGGGAATACGATCCCGCAACGGATACGTATGAACAATTACCAAGTTGCCCCTGTCAAGGAAGATCACACCCTGCTTTTGTTGCGCATAATGACAAAATATTCATGGGTTCAGGATCTACTGGAAATGGAGACTTAAAAGATTGGTGGGTATACGATATGTTGACCCAAACTTGGGAACAAAAAGAAGATATACCAGGTAGCAACCGACACCACCCTTTTCAATTTCATATCGATGATATCATATACATTGGTGGTGGTCATGTATCCAATTGGTTAAGTTATAATCCGGCAACGGAAGAATGGGGAGATATCAGTAACTTACCTCAAGGTCGTGTGGCCGGAAGTCAATTTAGTTATAACGGAAGAGGTTATGTTTTGGCTGGAGATGATACTTGGCACAATCATGTTCCTACCGAGGAAACTTTCTTAGAATATAATGCGGAGACAGATACTTGGAAGCAATTGCCTGAATTACCAAATGGAAGTAGATGGGCACCAAGTTCATTCATAATCGACAACGAACTCTATTTCTTTGGTGGTATTAATTTTACCATTCAAAATGATCGTCAAATGTGGAAAATTGATCTTTCCCTAATTAACGGTAATCCTACATCTGTCGAAGAAAAAATAATAGAAACGGCCATCGATTTATTTCCAAATCCAGCTCAGGATGAAATACAGATTACGACCAATCTATCAGACTCGGATACCAAGACGATATCTATTTATGATATTCAAGGTCGTTTAGCTTTACAAGTTCAACAAGATCTTTCTTCGTCACCAAGTATCCAAATAGAATCCTTGGATAGTGGATTTTATATCCTTAAAATTCAAGATAATGAACGTTTGATGCAGGCCTCTTTTATGAAACAATAAGCGTTAAGTCTTTATAAAAAAAACATTAAATCTCAGTACTAGCATTCATCTAGTACTGAGATTTTTTTATGAATTATTCTTATTTCATGGTTTGGAGCTGTTCAATAATTTTTAAGGCTACCGGAGCCGAAGACAAATAATTTTGTCCCGTTATAACGCGGCCATCCGTCTCGACATGCGCATTATTTCTAGGACCAAATTTGAAAAGGCCGCCTCTTTGTTCAATGGTTTGTTGAATGAGGAAGGGAAAGTGCTGAAAATAATCTCGTTCTGTATTTTCATATGAATCGGGATATCCATTGACGGTTTTATTTTCATAAAGATATTTTCCATCCCTCGTTTTAAGGTGTACGATGCCAGCGGTCCCATGACAAACGGAAGAAATAATGCCGTTATAATCCTCATAGATGGCCATTGAAATGTTTTGAATGGCTTGATTTTCTGGAACGCCAAACATTGCGGCTCCCCCTCCAACATAATGCACGGCTTTGTAATCTTTCGGTGTGATATCTGATGGTTTTCTTGTATTTTCCAAGGCGTACATTAAATCTTGGTCATAAATATACTGTCGATACAAGGAATCCGATGTATTGATATATGCCAAGGGCACACTCCCACCTTCGGGACTTACAAATTCGACGGTATATCCGGCCTTTTTGAAAGTATCATAAGCGTTGACAATTTCGTAGTAACTATTGCCGGTACGAATATCTGAATCTCCGTAATAAGCAGCATTCGACAATATAAAAAGTATTTTATCTCCATGAATTTTGCTATGTATGGGATTATCATCAATACTCGCCGTTTTACTGATAATTTTCCATTGATCATCAATTTTTTTCAACAAAAAGAGATCCACATAGCGAAGATGTTTACTGGGAATAATGATTTCTGCCTTGGCAGAAGCTATTTTATTGATCCGATCAATGGACAAAACATTGCCAATGCGTCCATTAAATGCTCCATGCTCTTTGTTGTCGTACCAACTAATATATTCTTTGGCTTCTACGATGTATAATTCTTTTTCTGGATGGTCTAAAAACAGATTGGCTTCGGGATAAAAAGCTTCTTCAATACGATCAGGTTCGTTGTAAGACGTTCCTTGAATATAATTTAATAGGGCTTGTTGAATCAGACTTTCTTCTGATTGTGCGTTGCCAGAAAATGTAAAAAGTAAAAGGGTAAAGGCTACTATAAAATACCTCATATATAACATTGTTTTTTAGTTCAAAACAATGATACGTGCTCGCTTGATAAAATCGTGTATAAAGGTATACAGTAGCATTCCTGATGTATACATTCGTACTTAGAAGGACTTGTTTTCTTGGAGATATTTTGCTGGCGTTGTGTTGGTTATCTTTTTAAAGGCGGTGTAAAAAGTACTTTTGGAATTGTAGCCACATTTTTCGGCGATTGCTTCAATTTTTAAATCTGGATGTGCTGTTAGAAGTTGCTTAGCCGCTTGTATTCGATATTCATTTATGAATTGAGAAAAGCTTTTGTTGAGATTATTATTGAGTATCTGAGAAAGTAATTGAGGACGAATATGTAATTTCTTCGCTAAGATGCTCAAGCTAAGATTGGAATTTTTGTACAGTTCTTCTTCCGTCATAATATCTGTAATTTTCTCTACCAAATCATTCGCTGCTTGTTCTTCGATTTTACTATCTGCGTATTTTTCCTTTTTCAAGGAAACGACATATTCTTTTTTACGTTTTTTAAACAATAATAAACCGGATAAATAGAAAACAAAAGTAAAGGAGAGCGCTCCTGAAATATACGAGGTGTAACTGGCCGTATAGTAAGCCAACCAAATGATAAATACTCCTAAAAAAATACTAATAGACCAAGTGTCTTCATAGTTTAATCCTTGATCTCTGGATATTATTTTACGAAATACGGGTTTCATTATATAGGCCGAAAGCAATATATAGGCCAACCATTGTAGATTTATATAGGTATAGAACGTATACCAAAGGGACACATGATGTTGATAAGGGTATATGATGCCGATGGTCAAAACGATTCCCAATAATATAATCAACTGAATCATTATAGATCGATTGCGTTCCTTTTTCTCCGGCCGTTTAGATATCAGGTAAAAGTAGAGAAATGGGCCTATAAAAAAACAGGCTGATAGACCTATTTGTAAATAGATCTTGGAGAGATTGGGATTGAAATAAAAAAATAAAGATTTCCAAACACGAATACTCAATGCTGCCAGTAACAGACCTAGAAATATATTGGATCTACGAACCGGTTTCAAAAAGAATAGAAAATAAATGCTTAAAACGATACTGTTGAAAGCTCCCAATGCACTGAAAAAGAATATTAGTTTATTGTCGAATAACAAGGCTCCAAAATGTATATATGATGCAATCTTCTCACTTTCTGACAAGAGATTTTGAACAACTTATAGAAAGCGAGAAAGTCAAATATAGAGAAAATCCAAATGTTGTTATTCATGCCCCATCGTGCGTCACCGATGGGAATGATGCTGCCTTGGCAGCAGTCCGTGCTGAGCCTTCGCGTGGCGAGGGACCGACTGCAAGGAGTCATGGACGTAGGGCCCGGACGCCCCTATTTAGAACATCATGCTACAAATAATGCGTCTTGATTATATGAATTTATCAAGATGAATCGTTGGATATGAACGAATTAATAAATTTTTCCTACTTTTGTACATATTATAAAAAATCGTAATACGTTACCCATGCTCCGATTCCTATTCATCCTAGTATGCCTCCCATTTTTACTACAAGCTGAAAGTATTAAAGAGCCTTATCATTTTACTGCAACGGTACAAGAAGGTGAAGGTTTATTTGCCTTATTAAGGCGGTATGCCCTCAACAATGCTTGTAATGTGGATGAATTTTATCGGATCAACGAGATGGAACGTAATGATCATCTGTTGAAAGGTAAAGAGTATAAATTACCGGTTAAAATCTATCCATATAATGGCCGTTCGATTCGAAGTTCAATTAATATTACGGAATGGGATCGCGCCGTAAAGATCAAGGAATACAATGAACACATATTGACCAAAGGTGTACGGAAAACACATTATTCGGACAGCAAAATTTTATGGGTTCCACATCATTTAATGGCATGTTTCACCATGGACGAATTGATTGCTAAGAAGGAATTGATGGAGGGCAACCCTACGGTTTCTAATCCGGAACCAGCACCTACCAGTGTCGAAAGCGTCAAACAAGGACATAATGCCCTCTTCGGAAGCGATTATGCACAGTATGACATCGCGGATAATTCTTTAGCCGATAAAGTGTACTACATTGTCAGCGGTCATGGTGGACCTGATCCAGGAGCTATGTGTAAAACTTGCCGCCCTGCCCTATGCGAAGATGAGTACGCCTACGATGTCGCCCTTCGTCTTGCTAGAAATTTATCGCAACATGGTGCGAAAGTAGAAATGATCATTCAAGATAAAAACGATGGTATTCGAGATAATAAATACCTTAAATGCGATAAAGATGAGTCCTGTAATGGAAAACAATTACCACTAAACAAGAAAAAAAGACTTCAACAACGGGTTGAATACATCAATGCTTTACATCGTAAGAATAAAAAATTAGGGTATAAAGAACATGTCGTGGTGGTCCTGCACGTTGATTCAGCTGGTGAAGGCGCTCGACGAGATGTTTTCTTTTACCATCATAAAACCAGTAAAAAAAGTAAGCGTCTAGCCAATAATATTCATAAGACCTTCAAGGCGAAATACGATAAATATCAAAAAGGACGGGGATATAAAGGAACCGTCAAAGCGCGTGGATTATACCTCATTAATTATACCAATCCACCGACTGTATTTATCGAATTGGCGAATATTCAAAATCCAGCGGATCGAAAACGGATTCTTCCTAAATCCAATCGTCAAGCCTTAGCAAACTGGTTATTTGAAGGATTGATTGCGAATTAAATGCCGAAATACACACATTATCAACGGGATATTGTGGTGCAAGTGCTTGTACCACAAAAGTCTAAAGCGTTGGTCTATGCTGTGCTGAAAGAATTTATACCGGAGTATATCAAACTTGATACTCAATATGCATCAAGAATAGATGATCCAGACAACATCTTTCAATCCGAAGATGAAATGATTTCTTATTTCATTGATCGTCCGAATGTGGATGTATGCTTTTATTGGAATCAATATCACAACAATCCGGATAAAATCATGGCGGGCGTCTCGATTACCACGGACAATCAGATGGTGTTTAGTCTTACTGTGGATGGAACCTTGGAAACTGAAAAGCTCTATCGACATCGTTTAAAACAGTTTTTACAATCCAACATTTCTGTCGTCACTTATATTGATCCTGCCGAATATGAAGATGGCGAAGATTTCAAGCAGAGATATGGTTAAGTAATGGGACGAATTCCTTGATTCCTATTATCTTGGCTTCAAAAAGTATATGTTTAAAGTGGCCGTCCCCAGTTATTTAGAAGAGGAATATGCACAGATCTTGGCTATTTCGGAGGATGCAGACAAGTTGGATGCCCAATGGAATGATTGGCGTATCAAGAGTGCCAAGCGTATCAAACAAATGGAACAGATGGGTATGCAGATTGAGCGCATCATTATTCATCCCACAGCATTACAGAAATATTGCGAAGAAAACGACTTAGCCATCATTGGAAGCTCGAGAGCCGAGATGGCTCAGGAGTTGATGAAGGGAGGGAGGTGAAAATCAGTATGTAATTCAAAAGCATTGTTCCTGTTCAATTTAAAGCTAAAAATTTTTTCCACTTATAACTTATGGGTTATTTCACCTGTTATTTTAGGTTACTTCCCCTTATGAATTAGGGGTATTTTCTAAATTCCATCAAATCTTAATTTACATATTTTGGTCCAGACAAAATTTTTATCAATTCGCTAGAATATACTTCGAACCATACTTGATTCGCTGGTATTAAAACATTTCTAGCGAAACAAAAAAATAACAATGAAAATACTCGAAGAGAAATTCAAAAATGCCCACACTCTACCAAGAGAAGAAAGATTAAAATTACATCAGGACCTAACTAGATTAAAACCTGATTTCTTAGAAGGAATCGGTCCAAGATGGTGGTGGTGGAGAAGATGTAAAATAAAAGTATTGGTAGTAGTTGATGGGCTTAATTTTGGTTTTGGTGGTTTTGGACTTTCTGAATTCTTGACAGCTTTTAATGAATTAGAAGCACAGCACCATGTCAACTACGAATTAACACTAGCCGATAGAGGACCTGGTCTTCCACCATTAAACAATCCTGTTGCGGTTGATGCTAAAAACAACTTCAAATTTGATGCTCCTGGAATTGATCTCAATAATTTTGATCAAATATGGTTATTTGGAATTCAAGGTAGTTCTCAGCCAACACCTGATAGCAATATTCCTAATCAAGAAAGTATAACTTCCAGTGAGATTAGCGCTATAGAAAATTATATGAATAGTGGAGGTGGATTATTTGCCACTGGTGATCATGGCGTTTTAGGGAATGTGATGTGCGGCAACATTCCTAGAGTAAAGGATATGAGATATTGGAATGACTTCCCAAACTCTTCTAACGACGAAAACGAAGTAAGTATGGGCGGCAAAAAGAGAAATGATACGAATCAACCCCCTCCAGGTCAAGTAAGTTCAAATGCATTTAATCACCAATCTGACAATATTCCTCAAAAAATTGCGGTAAGAACTTTTGGAAATAATGCATCCCCACATCCACTTCTATCTGTAAATACAAACGTAAGACAATCCGGAATCATTGATATAATGCCAGATCATCCACATGAAGGTGAATGCAAAGCAGAATCTTCTTTTACAGTTAATGGGGTATCTGTTTCCAGTCAAATTATTGCTACCTCTTTCGTTATTGGAGGAAATACCGCTGGATTTAAAGATCCTACGGATCCACATTGCTTTCCGTCAATTGCAGTATGGGATGGTTGGTTAGCTAATGCCGGAAGAATTGTAGTTGATTCGACATGGCATCATTTCGTAAATATCAATGTTAACGGCTTGACAAATACTGATTGGGATGCTATTTGTCACTATTTCATGAATATTGCAAAATGGATGTCTAGAAGAAGATATTGGTGGTGTTGGAGAAGACGACTAATATTTGAATTATTACATGACAGTCAAATCATTGAAGCGAGTCTGGATAATCCTAAAATTCCGTTTGAAGAAATTGGTATTTCAGAAATAAGAAGTATTGGTGCATTGGCAAAACAAGAGTTAGCCAATAGGATTGGAGAATCAGGGGCAAAAGCATTTCTATTTGAACTAATAGAAGAAGTTAATCCCAAATTTGCAAATTTCATAAATCCTTGGAATCCCATTTCAAGTGTCATCGAAAAAGGAAAAAAACGGAAAAGTGAACTAAAATCCGATAAACGTTTAAAGGATAATTGGATTGATTTTGATTCAGTCTTTTTAACCACTATCGGAACGGCTTTTTTGGAGCTGAGAGATGATAAAATAATAGGTAGCATCGAAAATATTACGGAAAAATCACTTCATCGAATAGATAAACTATTCGTGAAAGGAATTGAAAAAGGATTTGAACTTTCCATTCAAAATTTGGAACAAAAATATAATCGGTCTATGAAATTAATCCTCTAATAAAAGAATGCAACAAGGTCTTTCTATAAGGCTTTGTTGCTACTTTCCAACGTTTACTCTCCAACGCTTACAACACCCCCTGCACCGCTTCCTCTATCTCCTGCTCCAGTTGCTCCGTATCACCATACTCGAAGGCCTTACCCGTGATTTTCTCATACAACTCGACATATCGAGCGGTAATTTGATCGACAAATGCATCCGGCATCTCCGGCATCACTTGCCCTTCCAAACCTTGAAATCCATGTTCCATCAACCATTCTCGTACAAATTCCTTTGACAGCTGCATCTGTTTCTCTCCAGAAGCTTGACGCTCCGCATAGCCATCTAAATGATAATATCGAGAACTATCTGGGGTGTGAATCTCATCAATCAATATAATCTTACCATCATAGATACCAAACTCGTATTTCGTATCCACCAATATTAACCCCTGTTCTTCCGCCATTTTTGTTCCCAAAGCGAACAATGCATAGGTATATTCCTTGAGTTGATTCCACTGCTCTTCTGTCACTAAAGATCTGGATAAAATCTCCGCTTCTGAAATATCTTCATCATGTCCTTCTTCCGCTTTGGTAGCTGGCGTAATAATCGGTTCAGGAAATCGATCGGCCTCCTTCATACCTTCTGGCATCGTAACACCACATAGGACCCGTTCCCCCGACTTATAGGTTCTCCAAGCATGACCAGCCAGATAACCTCGAATTACCATTTCCAATCGAATCGGTTCGCAAGCTTTCCCAATGGCTACATTTGGGTGTGGTACCCTTTCTAACCAATTTGGAACAATATCCTTGCTCGCATTTAAAAAGTGCGTCGCTACCAAATTCAGTACCTGCCCTTTGTAAGGAATGGCCCTTGGTAGGATGTGATCAAAGGCCGAAATACGGTCCGATGCTACCATGACCAATCGATCTTGTATGGAATAGACATCACGCACTTTGCCATGATATACCTTTTGATCTGGATGGAAGTTAAATTTGGGATTGGATAATGCGTGATTCATATCAATATTTTATGGCCGCAAAGATAATTAGCATCCAACTAATTTAACTATTTTTGCGGCTCGAAATCCAAATATATATTAAAATTAAAATCATATGATATCGGCACATAATATTTCACTGCAATATGGCAAACGAGTTCTTTTCGACGAAGTAAACATTGCTTTCACAGGTGGAAATTGCTACGGTGTAATCGGTGCCAATGGCGCAGGAAAATCAACCTTTCTGAAAATATTGTCGGGAGACATCGATGCCAACACGGGATCGATTTCAATAGAACCGGACAAGCGTATGGCTGTTCTAAAGCAGGATCACAATGTCTATGATGAGAATACCGTTCTGGACACCGTAATGATGGGACACACTATTCTGTGGGACTTGATGCAAGAAAAGAACGCCATCTACATGAAAGAAGATTTCAGCGACGAAGATGGTATCAAGGCCGGTGAACTGGAAGAAAAATTTGCCGAAATGAATGGGTGGAATGCAGAGCCAGAAGCGGCTAGCTTACTTTCCGGTATCGGCATTCACGAAGAGCATCATTACAAGCCGATGAGCGAATTGGCCGATGCCGAAAAAGTACGTGTCCTACTCGCGCAAGCCCTATTTGGCGATCCAGATATCTTGATCCTGGATGAGCCTACCAACGGTCTAGATATTCAGACAGTGACCTGGTTAGAGGATTTCTTATTAGATTTCAAAAATACTGTGATTGTCGTATCGCACGATCGTCACTTTTTAGATACCGTCTGTACACATATCGTAGATATCGATTTCTCTAAAGTCAATTTATACACCGGAAACTATACGTTCTGGTACGAATCTTCGCAGCTTGCCCTGCGACAGAAGATGAATCAAAATAAAAAGGCAGAAACGAAAAAAGCAGAATTGCAAGCCTTTATCGATCGATTTAGCGCCAATGCTTCGAAATCGCGTCAAGCCACCGCGAAGAAAAAATTATTGGCCAAAATCAGCGTAGACGAAATCAAACCGAGTAGTCGTAAATATCCGGGTATTATCTGGACGCCGGAAAGAGAAGTGGGTGATCAAATCCTCCAGGTAAGAAATCTAAGTAAAACGCTTAATGGAGAATTACTTTTCTCCAATGTGGATTTCACCATGAACCGAGGAGACAAGATTACCCTACTCGGTGACAACAGTGTTGTTCTTGACGCTTTTTACGATATTTTGGCAGGAAAATCAGAGCCAGATACGGGAGAAGTCAATTGGGGACAAACGGTTACCTACGACTATTTAGAAAATGATCACGATCATCATTTCGAAAAACCATTGAGTCTGATCGATTGGTTACGTCAGTATTCGGAGAACAAAGACGAGGCTTTCATGCGTGGATTTCTTGGCAAAATGCTATTCTCCGGCCAAGAAAGCTTAAAGATGTCCAATGTACTCTCTGGAGGAGAAAAAGTGCGTTGTATGCTTTCCAAACTGATGCTATCAAGTGCAAACTTCTTGATGCTCAATGAACCAACGGATCACTTAGATTTGGAAACCATCACCACCTTGAATAACTCCTTGATCGATTTCAAAGGAAATATGATATTTACCTCTCGAGATCACGCATTTACACAGTCTATTGCAAATCGGGTTATTGAGTTGACAACGACAGGATGTCACGACAGCTTGAAGACTTTTGATGAGTACTTGGCTATGAAGGCAGAATTGGTTTAATCCATAAAACAGCAAACGATGAAATTAAGTATAGTTGATGCAGGACTTTTCAAATTGGATGGAGGGGCCATGTTTGGTGTGGTTCCAAAATCGATGTGGCAACGGCTCAATCCTGCAGATGACAACAATATGTGCACCTGGTCCATGCGTAGTTTATTGGTGGAGCAAGATGATCGTAAGATTCTGATAGACACTGGGATGGGCAATAAGCAAAGCGAGAAATTCCGCTCCTATTTTTATCCGCACGGCGTTGAAATGGCGCAATCTTTTGAAGCGTTACATATCGATCAGGAAGACGTAACAGACGTATTTTTGACGCATCTGCACTTCGATCACGATGGTGGCGCTGTCGAGAAAGACGGTGTAGATTTGGTTCCCACCTTCAAAAATGCACGCTATTGGAGCAATGAACGTCATTATGACTGGGCCTTGGATCCGAATGACCGCGAAAAAGCCAGTTTTCTAAAGGAAAATTTCGTTCCATTAAAAGAACACAAGGTCCTTGAATTTATCGATGTAAAGCAAGACATCAATTGGCTCCCTAATATTGATATTCGATTTTCATACGGGCATACGGAGGCTATGATGTCCCCGATTATCCACCTTCCAAATGGCAAACGATTGATATATGCAGCGGACTTAATGCCATCGGCTTATCATATTCCAATGCCTTATGTGATGTGCTATGATATCCGTCCATTGGAAACACTCAAGGAAAAAGAACGTCTTTTGAACGAGGCAGTGGAGCATGGTGACATTCTATTTTTCGAACATGACCCAGTCAATCAATGCGGTACCGTAAAGCGCAATGAAAAAGGTAGAATTGTCATAGATCGATGCTTCCCATTGTCGGAGCTAGGATTTTCTTAGGATATAGATGATAATTTGGCGCGTCTTCGACCGGAGTATTCCAGGCGCGCTATTCCGCTTGGTATCCCGACTTTTCATGTCGGGACACTCTCCCTACGGTCGACCTTCCATGTTCCTTTGCGAAATGGAAATTTATTACAAATACTAGCCTATTTCATTTTATCGAACAATATTGAAAAGTTTAGTTTGTACTCGATGATTTGAGTCAATACTTCTTATTATATACATGCCCGACTCTAGATGAGAAACATCTACTGTCCAAACCTCTTGATCTTGACTAATTATATTCATTGGAATAACCGTTCCATTCATCGTGAAAATTTGAAATTGTTCAGGAGTCCATGACAATCCTTTCAATTGAATCTGAATTCGATCCGTCGCCGGATTCGGGAAAATCATAAAATCAAGTGCCGAAGAAACTTCTTTAGTATCGTTGAATCTCGATTCAATCCGTTCTTCTTCCATATTCGCTGCTTCAAAATCGGAAATAGTGTGATCCATATGAACGGAAGCGGCTAGCATATTATCTTCCATTTGTAAGCTTTGATTCGAATTATATGCCGTAATCATAACGGCATCTATATAGATATGATCATTGTTTCCACTTGCATCACATTGAAATCTAAATTGAGCATTGGAAACCATCGAATAATTATTGGACGAGATGCTCACGGTCATCGTGTAATCCTGTCCATTTTGAAAGTCTGTCCCTCGGGCATAGCTTTCCACTGTTTGCCAACTTGAACCATCATAGTATCGCAGCCAAAAATCTTCTCCATTTTCCATACTATGCGCATAGAAACTAAATTCTACGTCCACCTGATTATAAGAGCTTAGATCAAAACTTGGTGAGGTCATCGAAGAACTGGTCCCTGAATTATCCCTAATTCTTATAGAATAAGAACCTTCTGGAGATCTCCCACCAGAATATCGATTACAATCGGATCCTCCATCAATCCAACCATCCCAGCCATTTTCAAAATATCCTTCATGCAGCACCGTCGGTCCTGAGGCAGATGGTGTAGTGACAGAGAGTACATTACTTGCTGCTGATACATTTCCTGCAGCATCTTTGGCCGTCACATAAAACGAATAACTAGTAGCTGCAGTCAAGTTGGTTAAAGAGTAATTGGTAGAATTAGAAGTTCCTACGATTACATTATCTTGATAGATATCATATCCACTTACTCCAACATTGTCATTCGATGCATTCCATGTCAGATCAACACTTGTTTCTGTAAGATTTGAAGCAGTTAAAGCAGTTGGAGCGCTTGGTGCTTCTGTATCTGGATCAGGATCTGTTATAATACTAACTATATTACTTGAATTTGAATTATTCCCGGCTGCATCAAATGCCTCCACATAAAAATCATAGTTCGTTGATCCCGAGAGTCCTGAAACGGAATAGGATGTAGAGCTACTAGTCGCGCACCTT
>JAHDFB010000034.1:21578-36254 GCA_020628475.1 Saprospiraceae bacterium
ACTAGTCGCAATTTGCACATTATCTTGAAAGATGTTATATCCTGATACCGCGACATTATCATTGGACGCAGTCCATGTCAGGTCCGTACTGGAATTCGTTATATTTGAAGCAACGAGTGCTGTTGGAGCTGTGGGAGCTTCTGTATCTGAGTTAGCATTTGTTGTAATGGTAACGGTATTACTTACACCGGAGACATTACCAGCAGCATCATAGGCCCGAACATAAAAATCATAATTGGTCGATGCCGATAATCCAGTTACTGTATAAACGGCCGCAGTACTCGTCCCGATTTGTACATTATCTTGATAAACTTGATACCCCGTTACTCCTATATTATCATTCGACGCATTCCAACTTAAGTCGGTACTCACATCTGTCGTATTCGAGGCAATCAGTGCCGTTGGAGCGGTTGGAGCCTCCGTATCTGTACCACCGCAATTAGACCAAATTAAACCAACATATTCAGGGTGATCAATAAATGGATTCCGATTCCCTTGAATATTGAAGATCGATTCGTTTCGATCTATTTCTTTTTGATCTACTGGATCGTTGTTATGCCAGCTTATCAATACATTCAAAAGCCAAGGCTCAAATACAGAATAAGCATTTCCATCCAACACGGCATCCGATTCCGAATTGTTATTTTCCCAAGTATGTATTACATCTTCATATCTGGTTGCCATATAAAAATAGCCTCTGGCTAAATCACCTTTATAAGCATCGATTGGTTCGAAAACAGAACCTGAATAACCTGGAATAGCAATGGAGGATGTACCCAATTTCGTACCATTATTGGTGATTTGAGTTTCTGTACCTACTTGTACCTCTCCATAAGGGTTATTACTTCTTACACCATTGATCCAACCATCTACGGGAAGCACTGTAAATAAATCGGTATATTGGGGTTCACTGGTACTTCCTCCCCACCAAGATCGAGGGAAAGTATGTTCTCTATTGTAACAATCCCCTTCTGTTTGATAAGAACCACATTGTTCTGAAACAAAGGTAAATTCATTTTCAGATCCAGTAGGATTATCTGAATAGACATCCCAAACAATGGTTTCATTTCCGGCATCATTCACACGATCATCCGTTATCTGATAATGAGTCCATAAGCTATTGTAGCTGACCACCGTATGATTGTCAATCAAGTTATGAAGAAGTGTTTTAAGTACGTCACAGGTTTCAGTGCCTACACCAGCATAATAATCATTTGTTGAATTTTCGGTAACGGCACTTCCACTCAATGGATTTAATATCAAATATTCTGGACCTCCAACACAATTATCATTCAATGCAAAAACATAAAAATAGTATTCTGTACTCGCTTCTAGTCCTAAGGCATTAAATGAAGTTTGATTGGATACTTGTAATACCTCTCCATTACCAATTGTATTCCCAGCGCTATAACTTACACCATCCGTTGGCGATCCGTTCAAATTGCTATTTGTACTTTGAACGATAAGGTAAGAATCGCCGTCTCCAGGAGAAAATGTTGCCTGAATACTATTGGAAGTGATGGTTCCAAATGTCAAATTATTCGGCTGAGATGTAGGTTCAGCACAATTTTCCGTTTCACCAGTAGCCGTTATAGAAATATTATCCAAAGCAAATTCATCACGACTGCCACTTCCGCCCGCATCACTTCCTGCCCATCTCAAGTAAAAGTCTTCTCCGGGCAGAATACTCAAATTCGTCAAAATAACTTGTCGATCATTCACCAACCAGCTAGAACCACTCGCGCCTTGAGTAGAAGTCAAATTTGCAGATGTCACCGTAGCATAGCTGATATGATCATATGAAATGGAGAAATTAAAGGTATTCGATCTATTTTGATCATTCCGAACGAAAACTTGATATGCGATCGTCATATCGGTGATTTCAGTCACTGAATTATTAACAATTTTCAAACTTATTGTACCTGCCGTCCAATCGCTTCCAGTTGGTTGTATACCTATGGAATGATTTCCTCCTCCTGTATCAAAACTGTATATTCCGCCGGTCGAAACACCGCCATCATCCATTCCTCGAGCATGGTCTCCTGAAGTGTTTATTATTCCAAAATCTTTATTGCCATCACTCAAACCTGTAGTAGCCCAAGCATTCGCATCCAATGATCCTGACGAAGGATTCAACTCAAATCCGTTGCCGGTGAAAGCTCCTTCATTGACGCCCGTCTGTCCAGCTTCAAAATCGATTGTGTAGCTTGTAACACCATCAATAAAACTTACCTGAGAAAAAAGTGGCGCACCTAAAAATATGGTAATAATAAAAAGTATAGATCGTTTCATTCTATTCAACTTTTAACCATAGTGTGCCATTTTCTAATAAATTGACCTTTAATATTAAGAAAATCTATTATATATAAAAAATTATAATGCAAAAAAATCACTTAAATCAGGTTAAAGCATGTAATTTTAATTATGAGTTTATCCAAAAAAATAATATGAGTATTACTAGAAAACATGTAGAAGTATTTTTGATTACGGCATTGGCTTTCGCGATCTTCCAAAATCTCTCAAATGGTATAATTTCTACTTCATTCTCTATGTTTAAGACAGTACTTTTTTCCATTTTATTTGGAACTGCTATGTCTTTTACCTTGATCAGATTACATATACAAGAACTTTATAAAATGGGCATCAAAAATCCGACAGAATCTCATTTAAGAGTTAGGCAGAAAAAAAATATCAATACCACCATTTCTCCTCAATTACTTCAAGATGAACTAAAGTCAAATAGTAACTATTCGAATATTCAATACGATCAAGAAGAAAATAGACTACGGGTTCAAACAGTCGGCACTTGGAGATCATTTGGTGAAAATATATCGATTCATCTGAAGGATGAGCGTGCTTCCATGTATGAATACGAACTAGTCAGTCGCCCAAGATGGAAAAGTACGCTGATCGATTATGGAAAAAACTACAAGAATATCCTTCAGCTTGAACAGATCATTGCATCGGCTGAGCAAGAACGATAGTATTCACTTCTTGTTAGCTATACTCTATAAACTTTTGATTTTCTCCTAATTTCTGATGAGTTTCTTCAGCACAACAGGGCCTTCCTTTAATTGAATTTCTACAAAAAACTCAGACGAAGAATCCGGTAATTCCAATCGAACCGGTGCTTTGTAATCTTCCGGCTCAATCCGTTCAATAAATTGACCTTTAATACTAAATAAACGCACTTGTTTAATAGTTACATCATCCTTAGAGGCTATCTGTACAAATCTGTTCGATGGGTTCGGATATATTGATACAAGATCAAGGGTATGGATCGGATCAGGCTCGTTTGATAACACTAAATCTTCTAGTCGAATTTCAAAGGCATCAGCGACCTCCATACTTCCTGTTTTAACATATACGATTCCTTGTTTATCCACTGCATCATAATACCAACCTTGATCGGCACTATTCCAAGTACTTTGATCATCAAATGATTGCATCGGCACATCGTTTAAGCTTACTTTCATGGGCCGAGCCAAACTGTGCACTTGAAAAACATGATCTCTAGTGGCTAGCTTGCCGGCATATTCACCCAAATTTGGCCCTACATTTATCACAATAGGTTCATCAAATCCAGAAGTGGCAGCCTGGACTTCTATCAAGGTTTCAGCATATTGTCCGGTTCGATAATCTTGACTATGACCATCATCTTCATACAAGCTAAATTCTGTATTTCCTTGTGGATATATATCGAATGTAATTTGCTCTTTAGGCAATTGATTATCATATAACATTTCTGGATACATCGGAATGATGGCACCAGATTTTACAAAAAGAGGTAGTTTTTCCAGTGGAGCATCGTAATCGTTTAATAACATAGGCCCCTCGTAACGGGTGCCATCCCAGTAATCGATCCAGATACCTTCCGGCAGATAGATATTATCACGAGTAGACGTATTCGAATATATTGGAGCTACCAAGAAGGATTCTCCGCTCATAAATTGGTATTGAGTGGTTTCATCATAGGTCATTGGGTCTTCCGGAAATTCCAACACCATCGCTCTTGCAGTAGGTACCCCCGTTTGATGAGCCTCATGACTATAACTATACAAATATGGTGTTAGTCTCATTTTTAGCTTTAAATAATCTCGGTTTATCGAAGTATAAGGCTCTCCTTGTTCCCAGGGTTGTTTTCCTTTGGGTGCCCAACCTGAAATGGTCATCATCGCTGGTGTAAAGCATTTCCATTGTAAATCTCGAACATAGGTGGGACCGCTCCCACCAAATATCCCATCTATATCACCTGTTGCAGCATTGAATCCAGAAAGCCCCGATCCAATGACAGTTGGAATATGAAAACGTACATTTTCCCAATTCCCTGCTTGATCACCTGACCAGATGGTGGCGAATCGTTGTGTTCCAGCCCATCCTGCAACCGTCCAGATAAATCCTCGAGCATTACTATTATTTTCGATTCCATGAAAAGCCTCATTTCCTGAATTAAATGCCGATAAATAACCTGCTCCAACCAAAGCAACATCCAATTTCACACAACGTGTACCGGCCGTTCCAACTTCCCAAGCAATATTCCCTACTCCATCTTCTGTCCATAAGCCCGTATAAAAACCCAAGGCTTCCAATTCCTCTACCACATATTCTAAATCTTCATATCCACAGCTATAGCCATCATTGGGCAATATCCAACCTCCCGGCATATCCAAATTTCTGTAGACTTGTGCAATTTGACCGATCACATCCGCCGTCGTTCCGTCATCATTATAACAATCCGCATCTCCAAACTCCAATCCCCAGCGAGGCATCATAAATGGCCTACCTGTCGTATAGGTATATCCTTCCAATATGTCTTTTAATTGTTCACCATAGAAATAGTAAGCATCAAATCTATTTTCATCATGCGACGTTGAGACCGTCGAAAAGAAATCGTATTTACCTGGGCTAAATGTATTTCGGAATACACCATAACCCTTCGTACTCATATAAAACGGAGCTGGATTGGGCACAGTTCCATCGCCCCAATCTCCATAAATATTTCGAATGTCAACAGATTTATTCTTATGCGAAAAATAGCCGTTTTGCATGCCGCATCCATAAAAATATTCATCCGTACCTCCATTGAGATGCTGCATCGTTTCTTGGCCGAAGGTCAAAGGATAAGATTCTTCCCAGATTAGGGATCCTCCCTTCTCATATAAGGCAAAGGTCAAAGGAGTTTTATAGGCTCTCAACTCAACTTCTTCGCTTTTAATCGAGTAATAATCACCTTCGTCGGTAGAAATAATATTGGAAAGAATCGTTTCATCATGTACTGTGATTTGATCAATGGATTCATTAAAAATTCCATTTGGGGTAGCTTCAATTCTAAAAATGTCCTCTCGATAAAATTGAACGCGGATAGCCGTAATGCCACTTTGAATAATAATTTCACCATCATTATTCGAAAAATTTGTTACATCGCCAAGTGTCACCATTTGTAAACTACTGGTCGTAAATAGTGTATCATTCGATATATTTTCGTCTCCATTCAGGGAACTAATTAATTCAAACGAATGTATATCAGCACCCGTCAAATCAATCGGAGGAAAATTAATATCGACACTGGAAAACGGATCAATCGGATTGATCGATGCTTCGACCATTTGTGTCACATAATTCCCACCGTCCACGGCGTATTTAACTTCAAAATCCTCGTCAACGACACTGGTTCCATTATTGGTCAATTTGAAACTAATGGCCTGATTGCTCGAAAAACTGTTTACAAATGGAGGAGGACTAATCAAGGATGTAGCACCGATATCTTTATTGGTCAATGGACAATAGGTAGCACCTACTATAGTGCCATCTAAGTCCCCTTTGGAATCATACACGATCGTTCCACTCCCTTCATCAAAGGTATAATAATGAGCAAGTGAAGCATATTGAGGATGATCCATTGGTACGGTATCTAACTTATATGTCTCTATAGAACTTTGAGGCAATACCGTATTCCAAATGCGTAACTCATCGATTTTAGCATTAAGGGCGCCAGCCCCCGTTGTGTTTAATCCGATCAATCCCATAGGTGCATTGATACTTCCATTGATCGATCCGCCTACTTGTTGTCCATCAACATATAATTGCATAGTAGATCCATCACAAGTAACCGCTAAGTGTACCCATTCGCCAATAGGTAATTCATAATTAAATTGCCAATCTGCAATACCAGCAGAGGTGATACCTACACGATTATTATTGATATACTGCTCCAGTCGAATTCCACTGGTTCCATCAGTGCCTGTCAACAGATGAGAATACGCACCTTGTTGATTTTTGCGAACCAATATCTCAGCGGTCCAAGGTGGCGCAAAGTCCGTCCCATTCAAGGCAACATGGTCTTGATAACCATCAAAATTTAATTGACTTTGAGAATAGGTATGGCTCGTCAATAATACTAGGCAAAAAACAAGTAGTTGTTTCATAAAATTAGTGGTCTATTCAAGGATTAGGTAAAATACTTGAAATTAATTATTCTCACTCCAACAGCCAAGTTTCCTATCATTTTTTAAATGTACAACTTTACATAAGTTGATTTATAACGCTTTACAATTGGTAGCCACAGCTTTAAAATTGTTTTTCAAAGGTCGTAATCTAAAAAGTCAATATAAACAGAGTGGGAAGCAATAATATCAATTGTGATTTATTGGACGATAAGCGAGAGTAAGCCAAAAAGCTTGATGGTGAAAAATCAAGGTCTATTTCTAATTAATATTCTGTCTTAATTATTTTTTGAATTTGATCACCGATCCGAATATAATAAAAGCTAACTTTATCTTAAAAATTTACACTTTCTTATACTTTGGATGAATTAATATATTTTGATTTTAATCAGAAAAGTTCCTTTTTACTTATTTGCTTTCTCCATGCCATTCTTTTTTCTTTTTTACTTCTGAAATACGGCTATAGAGAGAGTAAAAATCATCCAAAATGGCTTGCATTCTTCATATTCCTTTGTGCTTTATATTTATGTCCCTTTCTATTCGGTTATGCTGGTTGGTATTCAAAGAAGAGCTATCGGATATTTTTATTTTTTGTTCCATTTCAGCAACTTTTCTTGTTAGGGCCCATTTTCTTTTTTTATGTTAAAGCTCTAATAGATGAAAAATGGACAGTTTCAAAAATGGATTATGTGCATTTAGCACCAGCAATCTTGTATTTAATCTATAGCGCCATTGTATTTATTACTGATTATTGGATATTAGAATCCTACTATTTTTATGCGGACGGCAGAGATAAAGACTTAGATTTTTGGTATCAAATGTCAGGCTTAATATCGATGCTTTTTTATTTGATACTCAGTTTAAAACTATATTTAAAATATCGGAATAAAGCCCAACAGGAAGTAAGTTACGCTGACGAAATAGCCTTTAAGTGGTTACAAGTTTTCATCCTTACATTTGGCCTAATATTAATATTAAGGGTTCTGTTTTTTATATTAAATCCAGAATGGGGCGAATTCGGTAGTAAGTATTGGTATTATCTATGCTTTGGCATCCTGTCTGTTTATGTCTCCATATCAGGTTATACCAGTACAATCAAAACAAGTATACTTTCAAAGCCTTCTCGCCTACCCAAATTATTTGAAATAGACGCTGAAATTCAGAATGAATTACCCGTTCAATCTCCACTTGAAATTGAACGATTAAACAACTTAACGCTAGAAATGAATGAATGCTTAGATTCTAAGAAATTATATAAGCAGCAAAATTTAACCTTATCTGATCTTGCCGCACACCTTAATACAAATCGCAATGTGATATCAAAAGTGATTAATCAGAGGTTCAATATGAATTTCAATGATTTTATTAATAAAAAAAGAGCTGAAGCTGTCATCGACCAATTAAAAAAGGAAGAACATAAATCCAGTACGCTCCTGGGTATAGCACTTGACTGTGGATTTAATTCTAAAACTACATTCAATCGAGCCTTTAAAAAACATATTGGCCTAACACCAAAACAATATATCTCCAAAAATCAATTATAAATAAGGTTCAAATGATCATTTGAAGCGATTGTTAGGCTGTTCGACTATTAGATTTGTTGGCATCACAAAATTATATTCTAAAATGTCCAAATTTATAGTTTCCTATTTAATATGTTTTTTATGGACTTCTTTTCTCAATGGTCAATCTCTAAATTCGAGAGACAGGGAAGCTCTACATCAAGTTGTCCAAAAATATTCAATGGAAAACGCCCCAGGCATGGCGGTTGGAATCGTTCAAAATGGAGAAATTATATTTGAGCAATATCAGGGTTTTGCAAACCTCGAACACCGCATAAAAATCTCGCAGCAAACTAGATTTAATATTGCATCGACAGCCAAACAATTTACGGCACTGATGGTATTAGATTTGGCAAAACAACAAAAAATTGACTTAGAAGATGACATTCGGACATATATTCCATCTCTTTACCCTACTGTCAAAGAAGCCATTAAAATAAGACATCTACTCAATCATACTAGTGGAATTAGAGACTACATATTCCTTCTGGATTTAAAGAAAAAAGCATTTTGGAAACAAGTCGGATTAAGCAATAAAGACATTCTTTCCTTACTTGAAAAACAAAAAGAATTAGCTTTTTCTCCTGGAAAAAACTTTACTTACAGCAATTCCGGCTACATTATTTTGGCAGAAATAATAGAAATTGTTACCGGTGTTGATTTCAATGAATACTCTGATATATTCTTCAAAAACCTAGACATGCATGAAAGTAGCTTTATTAAAGCCTATATGCAATTAATCCCAAACCGTGCTGCTCCATATTCTGATTGGGGTGATGGGAAATGGAAGAAGTTTCCATTAGTCATTAAAACAAAAGGTGATGGTCTATTATTTACCACCTTAAAAGATCAGCTAACATTTGAACAAAAACTTCAGGAAGGTTTACTCGATGGAGATGACCTTTTTACGGATAGTCAAGGTCTCATTGAAAACAGCGAAATTAATTCGTATGGATTTGGATTAGAACAAACCAAACGATTAGGAAAAAAAGCCATCCATCATTCTGGTTCTACCGTTTCATATAATTCCCAAATGATACGATTCCCAGATCAAAAATTATCTATTATCGTATTAAGCAATAATGGAAATATATGGAGTGGTGATATTGCTGATGAACTAGCCAAGATTCTTTTACACCAAACTAATCAAAAGAAAAAAACGCCGTATGATAAAAACGATGTTCAAACAATTAAAGAAATAGCCCCTGAAAATTTAATAGGCTATTATTATTCCGAGCAACATGATTTTATAAGAATCGATCAAGAGGCTAATAGATTATTTTGGAAGGAGAACAATCAAAGACCAATTGAATTGTGGCCGATTAGCGAATGTAGCTATACTATGGATTATGATACATCATTGCGAATTAATTTCAAAAATAATGAAATGGCGTTTTTTAATACTTCAGGCGATATAAAATACTATAACAAAAAAATCATCGGTCAAGCCACTTCTTCAGATATAGAATCCATTCTTGGGATTTATCAAAGTGAAGAATTGGACATGCGTTTCGAGCTCAAAATAAATCAAGAAAATCAGCTACTTATACAATTCTCCAATCGCAGAAACGAAAGAAAAGTAGAAGTACTAAATAGAAATGAATTGATTGCAGGAAACTTTAGATTGCAGTTAATTCGCGATTCATTTGATCGAGTAATTGATATTTTATTATCCCTAGGTAGAGCGAAAAACAATAGATTTAAGAAGATCAATAAGTTATATTTTAATCCTAAAATATCGCTCCCGGAAGGAAGTTTGCAAGTAACAACCATTCACTCTTCAGATGCCCAAACTACGGATATTTTACTCACTAAAAACGATGTGGATGGTCATGAAATCTGGTCTAAAATATTTGGTGGAAGCAGTTATGACAGAGCTTCTTCAATAGTTCCTGCAGAGCAAGGATTTCTAATAATTGGATCAACCAGTTCATTTGGAAGTGGGAACTACGATATGTTCGTAATATGCATCGATGCAAAAGGACGAAAAATTTGGCAAAAGACATACGGTGGTTTTTACAACGATTACGGTTATACTGCTGAAAAGACCGAAGATGGATACATTATTAAAGGTACAGAGCAAGACTGCAGCTCGAATACTGACATTTTTAACCGTACTTGTAAGACCTATACTTGGTTTGTAACTATTGACAAAGAAGGAAATGAATTATCAAATCATCGATTAGAAGAAATCAATATTGAATAATAGATCTGTTTAAAAAAAAGAATAAAAATAATCCCAATTTTCGCATATTTCAGGTTCAAAAAAAGACGTTCAAATTCCATAATATATTATGAACATACATGAGAATTGAACATAAAAATTATTAAATAGATGCATTTAAACATAAAGACTAACGTACTATTAACTCTCTTAACCCTTACACTTTGCTCCTGCATAAAGCCTAAACATTTGCCCGTTTTTAAATCGGAACTGATCCATATACGACCGATCAGCGAACACTGTTTAGTGCATACATCCTATCTTCAAAGCAAGAGTTTTGGAACGGTCCCTTGCAATGGAATGATTTATATCTCTGGCAAAAAAGCCTATATCTTTGATACTCCAGCCGAAGAAGCGGCTACAGAAGCATTAATGGACTATATCACAGAAACGTTAAAATGTAGTATTGCAGGCGTAATCATCAATCACCATCATGTAGACTGTCTCGCGGGTCTAGAACTTTTTCATCAACGTAATATCCCGTCATACGCCCATAACAAAACGATTGCGTTGGTTGACACCAATCTATTTACTCGCCCTACAATCGGATTCGATGACGAGCTAATTCTAGGAAAAGGCAAAAAACAAATAATAAATACTTTTGAAGGAGAAGCGCATACCAAAGACAATATCATCAGCTATATCCCAGAAGATCAGGTGCTTTTTGGAGGATGTATGTTCAAGTCAATGGGGGCTGGTAAAGGTAATCTAGAAGATGCTAATGTTACAGCATGGCCTGAAACCATCCGAAAAGTACAAAAACGTTTTCCGAGTGCTAAAATTATCATTCCAGGACATGGTCAAGTAGCAGGGCCAGAATTATTTCAAAATACCATCGATATTTTCTTGTAGATCTTAGATCTCTGCCTGAATAATTTCTTGTCGAATCCAATCATTTGGAATCACATCAATACTTAGATTAATGCGTGCTTCGGTCCCTGAATTAATCACTCTATGTGGATCCGTCAGTCGAAGATACCAGCACTCCCCTGCTTTCATATCAACCAAATCGTTGTTTAGATAAAATTCCTCTGCTTCCGTTCCCATAATCGGTATGGTCAATCGAATCATGGATTTCTCGATATGTAATCCCAGCGTTGGATCTGTATGTTCTTTAACCACATCACCAGCGGCTAAGCGAAGAATTCTGACTAGATTGACAGTAGTATGCTCCGCAAAAAAGTCCATGATACTTTTAAAATAGGGCATTTTTTCAAGAATGGGTGTGTTTAACCAGTCTGTCCAAGATCCATCGGCATAATCGTCGGCTGGTGGTGGAGCCGGCAAACTGGTATCCACATGATGAGCGGGGGCTCGTAAGGGAATCGCATTATAATACACAAAGTGATTCAATTCCAATTCCTTTATTTCTTGTTCCATTTTATTGACATCGAAGTGAAAGGGTAACTTCACTCGATCTTTTACTTGAACAACTGCATCCATACTTTTAGCTTTTGACGATTTAAATCAAATATAATATGTTCGCCGTAAAAGGCAGTAGGTAAAAATACCTGAAATGTGAACGCTTTTTTACCGATGGAAACTCAGAAATCGTGTGCAATGATTCTATCTTTACTTTAGTAAATCGCTTAATAATAATCAAATGACAAACAAAAAAATAGCCATTATTGGTTGTGGCAATTTAGGAAAATCCATTCTTAATGGATTTCTTAAAACGGATGGAATCACCCCACAAAACCTCATCGTTACTAGAAGAAACATTTCACAATTAGAAGACTATCAAGCTACTGGCATACAGATTACATCCGATAATGCCAAGGCGATTGCTTTTGCCGATGTGGTCATCGTTGCCTTGAAACCATATCGAATACTGGATGTATTAAGTTCACATAAGGCAGCCTTTGCATCTCAAGATAAATTGTTAATTTCTTTGGCAACAGCCATTTCACTGAACGATTTAGAACATAGCATTGAACAAAAGATACCGATATTCAGAGCTATGCCAAATACCGCATCCAGTGTATCAAATTCACTGACCTGTATCTGCGGAAACACGGATAATCAAGAACACATTTCTTTGGTTAAAACTTGTTTTGACACGATTGGAAAAAGTGTGATGATTCCAGAATCCCTCATGGACTCAGCAACGGTTTTGGGCGCCTGTGGGATAGCCTATGTCCTGCGTTTTATACGAGCGATGGTTCAAGGCGGTATTCAAATCGGCTTTGATTCAGAAACGGCCAACACTATAGTTACCCAGACTGTGAAGGGTGCCGCTGAATTATTGATTCAAGGTAAGCAACATCCAGAATATGAAATTGACAAGGTAACTACACCAAAAGGCTGCACCATAGCCGGGCTCAATGAAATGGAACATCACGGTTTTAGTTCTTCTTTGATTAAAGGGATTATCAAGTCATTCGATGCGATCGATCGTTAGTATGAGAAATATTTTTCAGAAATAAAGAAGCTTAGATATTGCTCATTTCGAAATAAATAGAATGCTTGTCGAATATAATTAGAAAGTCTAACCATTAGCTTGTATATTGAATTATTCTAAAATTAAATAAAACGCGAATGATTATATCTACCACACCGAACATACCTGGACGGGAAATCCGAGAAGTATTGGATATTGCTCGAGGAAGTACAGTACGTTCCAGAAATATTGGTCGAGATATCTTTGCCGGATTAAAAAATATAGTCGGTGGAGAGATCGAAGAATACACGAAACTTCAAGCTCAATCTAGAGATCAAGCTATTGAAAGAATGATACGAGATGCTGAATATTTGGGAGCGGATGCTATTGTCAATGTACGCCTTACCTCCTCGATGGTGATGCAAGGAGCCTCGGAGATTTTAGCATATGGGACTGCCGTCAAATTAGCATAAAGTGTAGAACGATAAGCTGGCATTGAAAACAATGCCAGCCATCATTCCATACAAACCTCCTATTCTTTGTTAACTAATCGTATTCTTAGGGACAATCCATTCATTTCAAAACGGGAGCGATTTCCTACAGGATCGCGTTGTTCTGAAAATTGAAGATATCTGAAATACACGACTTCAAACTGTCTTGGTTTTTTATCAATCATATCGAAAAAGAATGCGATACCGATTTCGAATTGTAGACCCTGACCAAATTCGTTTAATTCCAAGAAATAACTAGGTAAATACTTAGCCCCTAAAACGATTTCATCCTCACGACGATACAAATCTTTTAGATTGATCGAAATACCAAGTGGCATTTCAATCAGGGCATATTCGATCATCGACTGATTGGCAAATCCAGACACTTGCGATAATGATAGGCCTACGTCAAAATTATAGCGCCTCCATCTACCCCAATCGTCCGAAGTAGCCGTGTATTTTATAGTAGGTCCAATTCCATTCGAACGACTAAATGCTAAATCCGTCGTATGATTGGCCAAGACATTTCTACTCAATGCAACTTTCGTTTCGATACCATATTGAAACTGTGCCATCATGCCGGTAGATCCTAAGAATAATAGGCCTATTGTCAGCAATAACTTAACCATCATAAAACTTAAAAATAACAGCTAATATTCCGACAAGGTCCGCCATATTGCCAACCACAGAAATGACAGATTTCGATAACGATCCCCGCCAGACCAGCAGCAATAAGGCAGGCAACGGATCCAGATCCACCGGTTATTGCCATACAAGCCAATAGAATGGCTAAGGCCCAAATCAATCCGAAACCAAGGATCTTCCACTTATTATCCTCGATGCAATCCAAACAAGCATTTCGTTGAGTAATCGCAGCATCCTCCGACGGTGCAATTTGCTCCATTAACTGAAAAATAACCAGTAAAGATGATCGCTCCAATTGATGTAATCCTTGATTTGATTCTACCGAAGTTCTGGCCTCATCCAAAACAGCTAAAAAGCTCGTATAATCATTTAGCTGATCCACTTCCAGATAAAACGCTTCCAAAATACGTGATTGATCTTTCGAGAGCATCTTTTCCTCTTCCAAGACTTGAAAATAATTATCGCTTATTTGCCCGTCAAACAGTTGTCCATATTCTGCTAATAACGCCTGATCCATGCCATACGCCTGTTCCAAATATTCTGTCATTGATTCTTGCTCAACGGCGTGCCATATCTCCTGTTCTATTGCTTCAAATTGCTCAACAACTTCTTGGATATTCAAGGCGGTTATTTGTATCAGGTGTGCTTCTAATTCCTGCTCTAAAGACTTCTTTGGTACTGTACAGGATGTATACAATAATAGAAATACCATACACAGCACGCTTACTAAACGCGAAAGGTTCATTTTTTTAATCATAATAAATTTGATGTTAGTGAATAAATAAGTATCCCTTATTCACACTCCTAATCTCGGCCGAACTCCAGAAAATAAATACGGGTATATCTCAAAGTTATGTTTATTTGCATAAATATTATTATGTTTTAATAATTAATATTCCAAAATCGGAATTTAGCTATACTTTAACGGTTA
>JAHDFB010000105.1 GCA_020628475.1 Saprospiraceae bacterium
AAATATATGAAATTTATACAATATAATAACACTTGTGTCCTAACGTTAGGGCCGACAGGCACTGCCCTAATTCTTATACAAATCTTCTTGTAAGGTATAATTTCTTGAATATCGATTGGTATCCAAGATACCTGAGTGCTCAAGATAAACTGGATTTTTACGGTTACTTACCGATTGATCCAATTGATGAAGTCGGATTTTAACATAGGTATCGAAATCAATGCGCTCTCGTTCCTGTAATTGTTGCTCCACATTCCAAGATTGTACCTTCGTCTTCCAATTTTCTTGCAAGCTTCCACTAAACACTTTGGACTTAGAGCCACTACCGTAGGCAAAAAAGAGTAATTTCTCCAATTCCTGTTCGTCTTGATGCGTATAATGCAACTGACTAATCAAGGCTAAAAATATAGAAGCTGTATAGACATTTCCAACCAAGGAACTCAATCGTTCACTTCGTTCAATCTTATCTCGTACCAGCGTCGTATAGGCCTCGCTCTTAACAATCGCTTTGGCAAATGCCCGACGTGCCTGCTTTAACTCATCCTTTGAAAGACTGTTCGGATCCGGTTGTTCCACCGGCAACTGCGCATAGAATGCATCTAAAGTAGACTTTTGTTTCAAATCATCTAAAAACAATTGATCAAAGATTCTTCGACCATGAAAGGCATAGGGCAAATGAAAAATATAGCCATCGTACTGCTCAATATCGGCTGCCGTATTGGTTTTCTGATGATAATGTTGATATGCTTCAGAAATTCTGTTTTGATACGTTTTATTGGACAATGGCCCATCAAAGACAGGCGTTTCTTTGTGAATCGTTACGATCTGATCGACCGCTCCGTTTTCGCTACCATTGAGCTGATTAAAATCCGAATGGCTGAATAAACGCAATGGTTTAAAAAAGTCATGAACACAAGCGGCTGCCACACCTACCTTGGGTTCTATGGACATGATGGACGGATTTTGTTCTAATAAAATAGCAGCAGCACCAGCACCTTGAGTATATTCGCCAGAACTTGCCAAATCATAATTCGCTATATCGGCTGCAATGACAATGGCCTTCATTTCGGGTTCGGTATTTAACCAAGCCAATGAATTGTGCATGGCATCTACCGCCCCAATACAGGCAAAAGTCATATCTACCACATCTACATGTCTCAAACAGTTCTCTGCTTCTCCTTGGGACATAAAGTATTGCGTCAATATTCCGAGTAAGTAGCTAGCGATGGGTTTCGAGCCATCTATACTACTCTCTGTTCCGACATATATTCGACCTAATTCTTCCGGTTTTATATTATTGGATCGCACGATATCCAACAATGCTTCCGAAGATAGCGTAATGACATCTTCATGCACATCGCATACGGACATTTCTAGTAATCCAAGTCCTTTCTGTAATTTGGCTGGTTCTATATTTCTAGCACGGGCAAGATCCGCTAGATCCATATATAATGACGGAAAGGCAAAACGTATATCTTCTATACCAAAAGAGCGTGCCATAACGATTTGTGTTTGATGATGTAGCCGAAGCCAACACCTAGTTAGTTATTGATTTGGTGGCGCAAAATACACAAATTCAGTATATCGAGAATCGAATGATCTGTATTTGTTATAATTTGATATTGAGATTAACAGAGGAAGTTTAAAATTGTTTCACCTTGCTGAATGATGGTCATTGTTTTTCCAACCACTCCTTCGCCTTGATATAATTATAATTTTGTTTGTCTTGAAGAATTATTTCTGCAATCTTTTTCATTTCTGTTGTGTTATTTTCTTCGTTAAAGACCATCCATTTAAACCACAACGCCATCGAGCTTTCTGGCATGATCTGAAGATTGTACAGCTTGTCAAATACATCAAGGGCTTGCTCGTTTTGATCAAGTTTATGATAAGCCGCTCCACGATACATGAGGGCAAAAGGATAATAGTCATGATCGGCTTGTATCGAATTGGAGACATTCAACACCTCTTGGTAGCGTTCCTCCACAAAGGCGTTTTCCATATTAGATAATACATCCGAAAGATCTGATTTTACTTGAAACGACGGTAATTCAGTGATCCAATTTGAATACATACTGTCATCTAGCTGTTCAACATGCATGTACCAACGAAAAGCCAATATACACAAAACAAGTATGGAGGCTACTCCGGCCAGCCAAAGATATTTTCTAATAGAAGATGTTGAATCATCTTTTTCGCTTTGTTCCAATCTATGTTCTTGGGCAATCGATTGTATGGATTGAGAAACACCTTGAATCTGCTTGCTCGAGAACTGTTTCTTAATCTGTTCGAGTTCTTTTTTTTCTGAATTGGTATCCGTAAATTCCCAGTCCATTGAATCTTCATTCAGACTATTGATTAGCTTTTTTTGGATGTCAAACTCTTCTCGTAAAACAGGATTTATCAATAAGGCTTTTTCGAAAGATTCCTTCGATTCTTTGGACAAATTACCTTGCAAGTAATCTTGAATCCATTGCAGTTGCTCTGAAGTTAGTGCTTTTTCCATGTTTTCATTTTTTTGTAGCGTGCATCCGTCTTAATCAATTGGATTAATTTGGATCTGCATTTAAAAACACGTTGTCGTACGGTATTAATGCTGTTGTAATTTAGTTCTTTTAAAAGCTCTTCATAGCTCCAACCATTAAAATAATGAGCTAATACTTCTTTGCAATTGGCAGAAAGTAATTGAAATTTTTCAATATAAAAATCATAAGCTGCCTGTTCGAAGAAATATAAGCTAAGATCAGTAGGTGTATCTTCTAGTGTATTTAATTCCGATTTTATTACCCGAGATTTCAATTTTCTTTTCCATAAATTTTTACAGACCACCATCAAGTAGGGTTTAAAAGCCTTGATCCGCAAGCTTCCTTCTTTCGAACCAACGATGATATACAGTAAAGCGTCATGAAAAATATCATAGGCATCATCCGTATTGCCTTTATTAGAACAGACAAAAGCACGGACCAGGGGAAATAACTTAGAATAGATTTCCTTGATACTAGCCGTATCCCCTTCTAGTAATCCCAATAATAGTCGATCTGTTTTATTTATATTCATTGTTTGGTACTTCCCACTAATTTGTTCATCAAAACGAATTACATTCCATCTTGATCCATGCCGACAGACCAATCAAGTAACATAATTATTTTTCTTCTCGAAAGAAGAAAATCTGCTTTTTATTCAGAATAAAGTAGTGTAAGTATTTCAATAACGAGCATACAAAAATGTGGATTGTTTTCAAGCTTACCTAAAATAATTTCAATTTTTTGGGTAATGAAATCTCCCAACCGACTCTTTATATACAACAACTTCTGGGTTTCCGATTTGAAAAATAAATTTCTGGAACTGGAAGTATCTTTCTAAAACCCTTAGTTTGATTGTTTGTAACACCATATGGCAATCATTCTATTCAATCTATTATTATGACTAATACATTCAAAATCTTCCTTTGTGGCATATTTCTATTTTGCCTTTCTTGTGAATCGGGAATCTCAGATCTCGATAAAATTCTTGAAGACCCTAAACCTAATCCTGGAGTCGAATCAAGGAGTGGAAATTCCAATCAAGCTAATACTCCCATCTATTCGAATTCCGAACTGATCGTACTATTTGATTCAAGTTTGACGCCCGCCCAAAAAAATGCTTTACGGATTTTTCACGGGGTCTTAAACTATGAAGTTTGCCAACTCTGTCCGGACGAATCCATTGAAAAATGGTTTTTTGGTGGTCCGATAAATATTGAACCAAAGCGTCAAGCGATCGAGTCCTCCGGCGGAGTAGTAGATGTTGATTATGAATTTGACTTTACGACCATCATGGGTGATATCAGTCCTGGTTCTATCGATGACACCAGCTATGAAGACTTCATCGTCTCATCTAATAGTGGCGTGACGATCGCTGTATTGGATACAGGTTTTGATCCGTTTTTCCCTTTCTGTTATATGGATGATGGCGTAACGCCTTTTCCTATTATGTACAATGCAGATGACACCGAGGTCTATGATGAAACCTCTGGCTGGAATTTTGTGGATTACCATCACAATGCTTTTGACGATCATAATGGGAAACATGGTACAGCGGTTAGTCGATGTATCAGCCAACCCTTACAAAACGATTCCATTCCGCATCAAATTTTGCCCTTGAAGATATGTGATGAAGATGGCGTAACCAGTTACTTTAAATTTATTTGTGCTACCCGATATGCCTTTGAACGGGCTGACATTATTCAAATGAGTCTAGGTTGGTATGATGACGGATTTGGAGATTTTGAAAATACAATTTTCCAATTACTTACTGATGCACACCGAAAGGTTATCGTAGTTTGTTCAGCTGGTAATGATACAAGTGATAATGATGGCGAAAAACATTATCCTTCCAGCTACGAAAATAACAATGTTATTGCGGTGGCCTCCACCAATAGCAGTTCGAGTGATATTTCAGATTTTTCCAATTGGGGTGCCACCAGCGTTGATTTTTTTGCAGTTGGGGAATTGATTCCTTTTTATCATTATGATCATACATTGATCAGTCCTTTGTTGGAAGGCACGTCCTTTGCAGCACCACAAATCGCATCTCAGGTTGCTAAATATCTTCACAGTAATCCAGATCTCAATGCAACAGGTATTAAAAATCAACTTAGTTCTGATGGTTTGGTCATCCCTGAACTGTATGAGAACAAATGCTTTTACGATCGATATTTTTCCATACTGGTGGATTAAGTTATTGAGCTGATCTATGCAAATGTAATTTTGGAGATGAAGTCTAAACTTGATCTCCAAAATTTCATATTAGTAGTGCAAATTGACGTACTTTTATTCGAACAAATATCCTTGCAGATATGCGTACAATTCGCCTAGTTTTTCTTTTAACACTGCTGCTATACAGCTTCTTGTTACAAGGGCAATCTTCGCCCCAGCGACTTGCATCACCCATAGATGATTTTGATATATTTCATACGGCAATACAAGAAATGGAATCGCTTTATGAGCCACATTTACGATATGATTTTCAAATAAATGTAAATCATCTGTTAGATAGTATTATTCAAGTTGAACCATACTCCAATAGTCAGCGGACATTTATTGCTCAATATGGTGATTATATAAATACACTAGAATCAAGGCAAGGAATATCTACAGTTGCCCTCAACCAACATCGATACCAAATATCTCAACTTTATAAGGCCTTAAAACAATATGATCAGCAACATCAAATGCTTCAATCCATTATCCAATCAAATTCCCCTAAAAATATTCATCATTGTCTAGCCTATTCTGACTTAGCCAGTTATGCCGTTCGAATAGAAGGCGATCCTTATTCTGCGCTTCAATATTTAAATACCGCATTTGCCGATCCAATTTTAATGCAGGAAGTCGAACATGAACTAAGAATTCGTCTTCAATATATATATGTATATGCGAAAATAGATGAAAGTACTATCGGAAATACCAAAACTGACATCATGGACATTATCCGAAGTCATAGGCAACACATCGTTCTATCTTTCGATCAGTCGAACATTCATCCTAACCGTCTTAGCGCCATGTACAACAATATCGGTTTATATCATGAAAGTCTGGGAAACTACGACATCGCTTTGAGCATGTATCAAAATGCTTTTGATCATTATGTCCTTCAAAATGATTCCATAAAAATGTTCAAGGCTCTAAATAATATAGGTATGTATGCTGGTGGAATCCAAGACTATGATTTACTAAAAAAATGCTTTGAACGAATATATCGAGAATCACCTGATTTAGAACAACGAACGACCGCCTATGCCAATATAGCCTACTATCTATTTGAAGACGACCCCATAAAAAAGTTAGCCTACTACTATGAGGCTATTAGTCTATTAGCTGGTAAAAGCTGGAAAGGTGTCGAGTCTTTTGAATTGCCAAGCCTAGAAGAAATATTGGGAAGTGGAGAAACGACCACTTTTGAGATTTACTTAAAGGATTTAAGCAATGATTACTTAAAAATCTATCGAAGAACAAGGAATAAAGACTATTTATCAAAGGCATTAGAAACATTGAAACTTATCGAAGATATCTACGATGTATTACGCTATAATAGTGCTCATGAAAAAACCAAACTGTATTGGATTGAATCTGGTGTAGAAATCCATAATCAAGCTGTACAAATTAGTTATGAACTGAACAATGTTGAGAGTGCTTTCCGAAATATGGAAAAAAACAAAGCCTTACTTCTTCAAGAAAATATGAAGACGTTTCAATCTCGATTGAAGCAAAATATTCCTCGCAATATCCTAGAAAAAGAATACCAAATGTACTATGAACTTGCCTCATGTACACAAGCGTTGCAAGAAAATCCAGAAGACTCATCGATCAAAACGAAATTCCATCAATTACAATCAAGGTATCAATCCTTGATGGATTCGCTGAAAATGGTTTTTCCCAATTACGTGAAAACGATTTCTATGACTTGTCCAAATTAGATTTAAGCTATTTTTCGAGCTACA
>JAHDFB010000035.1 GCA_020628475.1 Saprospiraceae bacterium
AGTCCTAAATTATTGGTAGCATGATCACCGACCCATTTGTCTTCCGTGCCAACATTGACGTTCGTACTGCCGAAAGAACCATTCCACATCGTGTTTTCAACGAAAGCTACGCTAATCAAACTCAAAGGTCTGGCACCTTGAACATCCATTTCAATTTCTGAATAATCTGTATTCCGAACGCGATCTTCTCCGTTCATGCCAAATCCCAATCCACCATCAGCAATACCCTGTGCACTACCAGGCCTAAAACCAGCAGATGGGATATGACAAGTCGCACAAGAATAGGTTCCTATACTTCCTTCCTGAGCAGCATCTGTTCCAAAAGCTGTTTCGAAAAACAACAATTGTCCAAGGTTTACTTTTTGTTCCGTCAATGGATTTTGAGGATCTTGAGGAATATTCTCAAAATCGGTTTGATCTGGTAATATCCAATGGCTTAAATCACCTGTTTCAGCGGCATTACTAACCATGCGCTTAAGAGAAGCCTCCTGTTCTGATGCAGGAATCATTCTAGATTTGGTGCAAGAAAAGACAGTCACTACTAATGCAAGCACTAGTAAAGTTTGGATATGGTTCATAACGATTATTCGGTTAAAGAAATTCATTAATATATTATGATATTTTATAATATGTAAACAATATTTCTTATTACCGTGCAAAAATAGTGCTAAATTTGTTATTGCGGAGGATTATTTTCATGATACTTGTCATCTCTCGTCAATTATTTGAATAATTGTCATGCATTTAGCGTATTCATATTACGATAATATTTAAAGTGTAAAATACACAATATCAAATAAAAATACATCTAATAATTTTAATACTTCCATCAAAAAAAGACCTTTGGTCATATGTCATTTTCGGCATTAAAAAAGATTAAAAAAATTTATTATCCTCATTAATAAGTATCTTAACAGCTCAAAACCAGAAGAATGAAAGCACGATGTACCCTATTCCTTCTTTTCTGTATATGGTGTATTTCTTCCGCGCAGGTCGGTGTTTTACAATATGATCCTTCAATAAATAACTATTACACCTTGTTTTCGAACACCTTTGGTGATGATAGTTACCTCATCGATAATTGCGGACGCCTTATAAACAAATGGACTGGAGAAAAGCCAAATGGTTTATCTTCAGCATTATTAAAAGATGGGACCCTACTACGTGCCTACAAAGAATCTGGTTCCAATATTTTTCAACCGAGTGTAGGAGGAGGATTAGAAATCTTATCGTGGGAAGGAGAAATTCTATGGCAATACAAAGAGGCCGGAGAAAATTATATTCAGCATCATGATTTTGCCATTATGCCCAATGGAAATATTCTCTTCATTGGCTGGGAAGCAATAGCCACGACGGAATTAGCAGAAATGGGTATGAATACGGATATGATTTTCACTTCTACCGTCTGGTTTGAATATATTAAAGAAATCAAGCCAAATGGTACCGATACCGAACTTATATGGGAATGGCATATGATTGATCATGTTGTCCAAGACCAAATACCTGATTTAGACAATTACGGAATCATTGCTGATCATCCGCACAAATTCAACTTAAATTACACCTCCGAATTACAATTTAGTGTAGAAGATCCGTATCATGCTAACGCTATTGATTATGATCCAATAAGAGACGAAATCGTATTAAATGTGCGATCTATCGGCGAATTATGGATTTTAGATCACAGTACGACCACGGAAGAGGCAGCCGGTGAGACCGGAGGGCAATCTGGCAAAGGTGGAGATCTTTTATTTCGATGGGGAAATCCAGCTGCTTATGATCGCCAAATTTCCGAAGATGATTGGATGCTCTTTGGAGCGCATGGAACCAATTTTGTCGACCCCGGGCTTCCGGATGCAGGCAAGATCATCTTTTTCAATAATGGTGTCTTACGTCCAGATGGTATGTACTCCACCGTGGAAATGATCGAACCGCTTTTGGACGCAAATCAAAATTATGTCTTGAACTCGGATGGTCAATTTGCTATTAGCTCCCATGATATCATTTTTGGAGAAGAACAAAATCTTGTTTCACTTTATGAAGCAAATGCCCACCAATTACCAGATGGCCATTTCTATATCAACGAAACAGAACGCGATCGATTGTTGCAAGTCAATCAAAACCAAGAAATCGTTTGGGAATATAAGATACCTCTCTTTCATGATTTTGTATTGGATCAATCCGATTCTTCCAGTTTTTTCTTACCGTTCGTTAGTTTGAGATATGCCGCTGATTTTGAAGGCTTCGAAGATCAAGATGTAACGCCCGGAGAGCTTATAGAAACAAATCCTTCTTCAGATTTCTGTTCTATTCTTTCGTTGGAGGATACTGCTTCGTCATCCATTTATCTATCTTCAGAATCCGGATTCTTGGAAATTCAATCCGATGTTCTAATGAGTCGATTAGAAGTTATGAACTTGAACGGACAATTATTAGTAAGTGAAACCGTATCAAATCGTCAACAATATCAGTTGGATTTGATGAGCATCAACAATGGTATTTATATAGTGCGCATATGGGACCATAAAGGAAACATGTACGTGCTTCCATTTAATCACTTTATTTACTAGGAATCAGGGCAATAACTTGGCAAAACATACACTGTTTTCCATTCCAGCATATTGTCCATAATTATCAATTTGATGATATCCATTTTTCTTGTAAAGTTGAATCGCGGCTAATTGGCGCTTGCCTGTTTCAAGAATGACTTTCTTGAACGATTCTTCATATGCCCAGGCCTCTAATGCCTTCAAAATTTGAGAAGCAATCCCCTTTGACCGATATGCAGATAAGGTATACATTCGTTTTATTTCCACTTGATGGTCTGTGTCTTTTTTGAAAGCACCACATGCAACGGGAATATCATCGATATAGGCTAGAATAAAATGATCGATCGATTCGATTCCATTGAATTGATGATAAAAACTATGTTCCTCTCCATCGGTTACGGCCAGTTCTTGATCCAACTGTTGGATCAGACCCCGTAAATCGGTCGATCGATTATCGCTGCGTCTTAACTCCACAGACATCATTATTGTTCGTTTTCCAAATGATCTATAAATAATATGCCATGAAGATGATCGATTTCATGCTGAAAAATAACCGAAGTAAAGCCTTCCACCGTTTCTTTTTTATGTACACCGTCTAGCGTGTCGTATTCTATTTCAATTTGTTTAGATCGTATCGTTGTCATCGCTTGTTTGTCTGGAATGGAAAGACATCCTTCCGGACAAGGAATTTTCTCTTCACCATACGATACAATCACTGGATTTATATAGCATTCGAACGGAAATTCATCCTTATCAAAGCGCTGCACCCAAATCATATTTTTGAGCACACCAACTTGAGGAGCTGCGATCCCCACACCCATCGAAGCACTATCTCGAACTGTTGCGTATAGTCTTTGGGCGAAAGCCCTCAAATAAATATCACCATCCAGAAACTCAATCGGCTCACTTTTCTGGCGAAGTAAGATAGAATCTTGATAGGAGCTTATTTTAAAAACGCGCAAAATATCACTAGAATCACCTGCAGAAATCATTTTAATCTGATCCGTTGTGAAGGTGCTATGGATGCTTGCTCTATTCGTTATTTTTTTCGTTGAAAAACAAGAAGAACACCAAGCCAATACGGCAATAAATAGGAAAAATCTGGTTATAGATGTCATCATTTCAGTTCTGGCATTTATGTAAATCGGCATAAAGCTAAAAAAACATCATGGATTCATCTGTGCTACAAATTAATACAGAAGGCTATTTGTGAATTAACAAATTTATAGTACCATTGCAATCTGTATACCATCCGGCAGTGTATACTTTCATATCACAAATCATATTCTTATGTCTTTAAAAACATACGCTGCCTTTCTCATTTGTTTGTTTTTTTGTTTGGTGGGTCAAGCCCAAAAGCGCTCCGATGTTGATATCGAGTTGACCATAGATTCGCTGCTTCGAAACATGTCTGTGGAGGAAAAAATCGGTCAACTAGCGCTTCGAGGAAGTTCAAGTCGTGTAAAAGGAAAACTTCCAAACTCTTTAAAAAATGCTGTTCGAGATGGCAAGATCGGTGCCATCCTAAATGTCATGAATAAGGAGCATGTCGATATTTTACAGCGGATCGCTGTCGAAGAAAGTGAGCATGGCATTCCTCTGATCTTTGCCCGTGATGTCATCCATGGTTTCAAAACTATCTTTCCAATTCCCTTAGGTATTGCCGCTACTTGGGATCCTTCCGTGGCAGAGCTAGCAGCTCGAATCTCTGCAGAAGAGGCATCCATAGGAGGGATCCGTTGGACCTTTGCCCCCATGCTTGATATCGCTCGCGATAGTCGATGGGGCCGTGTCGCAGAATCTCCGGGAGAAGATCCATACCTAGCCTCTCAATTATCCAAGGCTTATGTAGCGGGTTTCCAAGGAAATGACTTAAGTAATCCGACGAGTATGATCGCTTGTGCTAAACATATGATTGCCTATGGAGCAGCTATTGGTGGACGAGATTATAACACCGCTATTCTTAGTGATCCGCTTCTACGAAATATTTATTTGCCACCGTTCGAAGCTGCGCTAAAAGCTGGAGCCTTGACCGTGATGTCTTCCTTCAATGAACTAAATGGTATACCGGCAACCGGAAATCGATATTTACTAAAAGATATTTTGCGCGAGGAACTGAAATTCGATGGCTTTGTGGTCAGTGATTGGAATTCTGTGACCGAGATGATTCCACATGGATTTGCTGCTGACGAAAAACAGGCGGCAGAAATCGCCTTTAAAGCTGGACTTGACATGGAAATGACCAGTACCGCCTATGACCTACATTTAAAACAGTTACTGGAGGAAGGTAAAATCACGGAAAAAGAAATCGATTTTTACGTGGCCAACATACTACGCACCAAACTGCGAATGGGCCTTTTCGAAACACCATATATACCCGAGGATCATCCTGGCGTTCTGTACCGTCCAGAAAGTCTAGCCGCTGCCAAACAAGCAGCTATTGACGCCTCCGTTCTTCTTAAAAACGAACAACAAATATTACCCTTAAAGAAAGGAACGAAGATCGCGCTTATTGGTCCATTAGCCGATAAAGGAAGAGAACAACTGGGAACGTGGACCTTTGATAGCGAAGGTTCCGCATCTATTACGCCAAAAATGGCCTTCGACAGCCTTGATAATCACGTCATTTTCGAAGAAGGTTTGAGCTATAGTAGAGATCAATCTACCGAACAATTTGATGCCGCCATTCGCGCTGCAGAAAACTCAGATTGTATCCTTTTTGTGGCGGGCGAAGAAGCCATATTATCTGGAGAAGCACATAGTCGTGCCTCGATTAACTTACCCGGTGCGCAAGAAGCACTGATCAAACGATTGGCAAAAACGGGAAAACCCATCGTATTGGTGATCATGGCTGGCCGACCAATCACGATCCACCATATGATCGATGAGCTTGATGCGGTTCTGATGATGTGGCATCCAGGTACCATGGGAGGACCTGCCTTGTACGATATGATATTTGGATTGGATCAACCGAGAGGTAGATTGCCAATAACTTGGCCCAAAACCTCTGGCCAATTACCGCTTTTTTATAATCACAAAAATACCGGTCGTCCAGCTTCCGCTGAAAGTTTTGTACAGATGGATGATATTCCTATAGGCGCTTGGCAAAGCTCTCTAGGAAATAACTCCCATTACTTGGATGCTGGATATGAACCTCATTTTCCCTTCGGCTATGGAATGGGCTACTCCAAGATAAAATATGCTCAACTAAAACTGAATAGCAATACAATGACCAGAGCAGCGCCTATAATTATCGAAGCTACTATACATAACCTAGGTGATCGGGACACATACGAGACGGTACAACTCTATGTAAGGGACAAGGTCGGTAGTATTACCCGACCTGTTCGCGAATTAAAAGGATTTCAAAAAATTTATTTAAAAGCTGGGGCTTCTAAAACGGTACAATTTACCATCCATGCAAGTGATCTACGTTTTGTCAATGCCACTGGACAGTCCGTCATCGAATCCGGAGATTTTGATGTGTGGATTGCCCCCAATGCCTCCGAGGGATTAAAAGCGAGCTTCCTTTTGAAATAATGTTTATCGTACTGTCTTAATGAGTTTTTGAACTTCTAGCAAACGATTCTTATAGCTGAAGTGAACCGTATACAAGCCTGATTCGAAGCTGGATGTGTCCAGCCAATCTTGTCGGTCGGCTATACCGCTTTTACTATATACGCTTCTACCTTGCACATCGAATATTTCGACCTGATCAAACGATTGATCTTGTGACCTTAACATGATAAAATCTTCAAATGGATTGGGATATATCTCAAAAGATGCATCTACTTCTTCTATTGGTTCTACATCAGTGATGACCGATTCGATTCTCTCGCAAACCTCTAGAATTTCACTTTCGGAAGGGCAAGCCAATTCCGCATTTTCAATCAAATGTACCGAAAACTTCAAGTCAATAATATCTTGTGGTTCTAAGGTAAAAGGGCCAAAACTAACTAAGGTTCTTTTATCTCTCGTTAATTGCCCATCTTCACAAGCTTTCCAAGGTGCTGGATCGGCGTTATCCGAATGATCGTATTGAAAAGAGCGTACATCTGTACTTCCTATATTGTAGCCTTCTCCACCATATGTCAATGGCTCTCCATCTTTCCAACGAGCGCGAAGCCCATTATACACGGACAGACTATTTTGTGGATCAGTGGTTCCAAATGGTTCGTTGGATATATTCTGTCTATTATAACTAATAAAGGATGACATAGGATCACCACCGTTCATTTCATACTTCATCAAAAGTAGTGGTTGAGTTCCTTCATTGAAAGGATTTCCTTCTTGACAAACCGTTTGCTCCGTTCCATAATAAAAGATTAAGTTCGAATCCGGCAAGCAGCCAACCATATCATTCGTGATACAACCTAGATCCGCATCCATCCAGATTCCAAAGTAAAAATCGTTCAGGGTCTCTTTGCCATGATAGATCGCCCGGACTTTCATCTGAGAACTAAATGCCAATTCGACTTCATCCGTGTTTACACTTGAACTGACTAAAAATTCCATACCGATATGATCATCATTATCCTCATGACGATCATTACTGATCCAAAACACGGATTCTGTACCTCGTATCGCAGGGTAATCTCCTTTAGTAGCATCATAATTTCCATCGCCATCTCGATCCACAAATGGTGCTAATCCACCTGTATTATCTATGGGAAGATCAAATCCAAATTTATCCTTGAATGCCGTGCTTCCCGTTCCAGGATAAAACAATACATTTTCTGGTATGCTTTCGTTGATTTCTCCATCATCCTCATAGTCCGATTTTACCTGATTAACGTCCGCCGCTGATACTTGAAAAAACTGATCCCAATTGAGACAATCGTCTGGTTCAATATTTCCAGTCTCATCATCTAATGGCCCCGCCGCATAATCTGTAAAATCCATATACGCTCTGGCTGACACTTTTAAATCACCATCATCCGTCAATCCTCCCATCCATAGTCCGCCTTGAAAAATAACGGGTGTTTGTACACCATCGGTACCATTTAAAACATAACCAGCGTCAAAATCATTAAAGGAATAAAAGGTTAAATCTGGGCGATGAGAAATATCCATATCGTCGAGATTATGTTTGTATGTTGCTGACACGTCATCATCGCATTGCGCTCGAAGGGATAACAAGGATATCATGCAAAAGCAGAAGCTAAGCCAGGTTTTCATATTGAGGTATTTTCTTCCGAAATTACTAAATAAAAGTATAACTATCAATGTTTCCATTTTATCATCTACAGTCGTTGATCAATTCTAATGATTGAATTTAGTGGAAGAAACTCCTGAAAAAGAAATAGTTATCTGTGTGGGAATCATCATTCGTTCTAGATTATTCTGGTAATTTTAGTTTATTTGAGGTAAATAACAACAATCAACTATGACCGAAAAAAGGAATAAATCCACGCAACGCGTTGGATTAGCTTTATTAGTAATTCTTGCTTTTTTTATTATTTACTGGTTAGCCACAGGAGAGACCAAACCTGTTGAACAACCTGGTTCAGGTGGATTCAGTACAGAAGCTACTACGACTATGAACGCGGCTGATAGCGACATTGGAAATGAAGAGGCAAAACGAGATTATGAAACCGCTAAACAACATTTTTCAGAAGGAAATGAAGAGGAGGCTGAACGCTATTTGGAGCAAGCTGTATTAAAAGTCACCGATCCTAGCTTGGCCAGTGACATATATTATTGGCTAGGAAAGGCTCAATTTGAGCGCAGAAAGTACGGGCCTGCGAGAATCAGCTTCACACTATCGAAGCATGAAGACGCAAAAAATATGATCGAGGTAATACGACAAGTCATCAAAAATCCTGACCCCAATCGATAGGACTTGTCATTCAAATTGACAAATCTTGACCATTCATTACTGATCGCTTATTTATTTAGAAGTATTCCCGTAATGTTGTATCTTTAAATAAACTATTTGCAAATTCATTATTAAAAATTATTGACAATGAAAACACTCTACCCTATCCTATTACTCCTATTTGTTGGTTTTACCGCTCAAGCACAGACTTTTGTCATTGAAGAAGATTCTACTTCAGCTACCGTCGATGTAGAAGAAGTATACAATGCTGATTTTACTTATGATATCGCCTACAATGACACTACGGTGGCAACGTATCGATGGACTTTAGAATTAGATGCTCCTTCCGAATGGCAATCTCAAATTTGTTTAAATCCTGTAAAATGTTATCCGTATGACACGGATAAAGCAGAATTAGAATTTGAAGCGAATATCGATTATGAATTTGCTTTAAAAGTATTTCACAATGAAGTATGTGGTGAAGGCGATTATATTTTAAGACTAGAAACAACAGATGGCGTCATCTTAGAAGAAGTTAAAAGTCATGTAGTCGCTACAAATTGTGCCATAACAAATACAGTCGATGTTGATCTTATGGATATACAAATCACACCAAATCCAGCTCAAGATCAATTTGTTTTAAGCAATAATGATCAAATTCAACATGTTATGATTTTTAATTCAACGGGAAGTATGATCAAAACGTTTGGACAACAGAACAGTTACAGTGTTCATGATTTAGCCAGCGGATTATATTTCGTTCGAATTTTAGATAAAAACAATCAATCTCAAAGCACGAGTTTAATTGTAGAATAATAAAAAAAACAAATGGGCTATCTATATGAAAATAGATAGCCCATACTTTGCTTACTCACTACTTACTCCTTATTCGCAGGCATCTTTTGCCTCTAGTAATTCTTCTTTAGAAGCGATTTCGACCACCGTTCCATCTTTATATTCTATACTAATCGGAAATTCTAGCATAGGACGTTCGTCAGCATCTGGATTATCCTGTTTCCAAGCTCTCAGTGCCATTTTCAAAGCTTTTCGATCTTCAAAGCTTTCTGTTGTCCCGTCTGGAAATACTACCGTCAAAGGATACACGAGTCTAAAACAAGGTCTCATCTTTGCCTTATTCTTACGACACTCTTTTCTCAATTCTCTCAAGGTTTCTCTATCCTCTACCGTAATTACTTCGCCCTCTTCAGAAATTAATTCAATAGGAAATACCAATTGAGGTCTTTCTGCAAGTGGTCCTCCGCCATTTTCTTCCTTCCAAGCTTTCAATGCTTCCTTTAACTCTTCAAATGAATCATAACTGCCCGTTGTACCATCTGGAAAATCAATATCAATTGGAAAAACTAATTCATAACATCCACCTTCCCCAGATCGAGTTTCGATCGCTAACGATTGAATGGTTTCTTCTGCAAATTCTTCTCCGGTTTGTTCAAATCGACTACAAGAAGCAATACTAAGGATTGCCAACACAAATACAAATGACTTTACAATAAGTTTACGCATAATATTCAAAATTTAATAAGTTCACAATACGGCTTTTGTCGACGAAGCACGCTACTAAGACCACAATTTTCTGTTAAAGATTAATGCACATTTCTTAAACTTTCGTTAAAAAGCGAAAACAGGGAATGATTTCATAATTTTTATAACCTATCGGGCACTAAAAAAGGCCCGTATCATCAGATACGAGCCTATTTAATTAGTTAGTCAGCCGTTTAAGTCCGATTGGACTTTTTAGCCTTTTGCATTGGGTTTAATTTTTTCTTCATTTTATTCGACTTGAACACTTGGAATCGATCAGGAGTTGGCACATAATCCTCTGGAGGCCAAACATTATTCGATTCATCAATATCCGCTGTCTCTCTAAATGGATCTAAGGTAACTGATTTTACGACCTTATCTTTTACAAATACTTTCTTGAATCCATCTTCATTCAAGCGCCAGATTTCCACTGGTAATTTTTCGATTTCAGTACTTCCATCTTCGAAAGTCCATTCCAAGATGATTGGCATGACCAGACCTCCTTTATTTGAAAAATGAAGTTGGTAGTAATTTTTACCTTCAAAAAGTTCTTTCTTCTCTTCGTCTGAAAATACTTTATCGTATCGAATGTACTCGGATGTAGAAATAGAATCTTCTGTTTCCCAAGGTTTGTAATTCGTATAGATATCTCTCAATTCAGGATCTTTATCGACTGGGAATACCATACCCGATTCTTTATTTCTTTTCTTAGAAATATGTTCATACCGAGGTCTAGCTTTATTGGTAAATGTATCAATTCTACGTTCTGGATTATTCTCCATATCCACTTTATACCAATCGATACTATCAATTGATATATCCACAGCATCCGTAGAATAGAACCAACCTCTCCAGAACCAATCAAGATCCATCGCGCTGGCCTCTTCCATGGTTCGGAAAAAGTCCTCTGGTGTAGGGTGTTTGAAGGCCCATCTTCTACAATATTCTTTGAAAGCGTAATCAAACAATTCTCGTCCCATCACGGTCTCTCTCAATATATTCAAGGCCGTAGCCGGCTTACTATAAGCATTCGCCCCGTAGTTCTTAATATTTTCACTATTGGTCATAATCGGTTCCAACTGCGATTTATCAGAAGCCATATATCTTGCAATCGTATGAGCCGGCCCACTTCTGGACGGATAGTTGTTATCAAACTCTTGCTCTGTCAAGAATTGAACAAAACTGTTGATTCCTTCGTCAAACCAAGCCCATTGACGTTCATCGCTATTAATAATCATCGGGAAGTAATTATGTCCTACTTCATGAATGATGACTAGAATCGCGGCATCTTTTGCTCTTTCGGTATAGGTTCCATCATCTTCCGCACGACCTGGATTAAAACAGATCATTGGATATTCCATTCCATTAGCTGCTTCAACAGAAATCGCTACTGGATAAGGATAAGGGATTGAATACTTCGAATAAGTCGTTAAAGTATGATCTGTTACCTTTGTAGAATACTTATTATAAATAGGATAAGCTTCTTTTCCATAATAACTCATACACATGACCTTTTGACCCAGCTCGTTAGTATGTGCCATCGCATCCCAAACAAATTTCTTACTCGCTGTCCAGGCAAAATCACGTACATTCTCTGCTTTGTAAACCCACGTCTTTGTTTTCTGAGAAATCGCTTGATCTTCATTTCTCAAAGCTTCTTCTTTCGTCACAATTTCAATAGGCTCTTTAGAATTCTGAGCTTGCTGCCATCGAGCATATTGATCTTTTGTCAACATTTTCTTATAATTCTGACATTCTCCAGTCGAACCTACAATATGATCTGCAGGCACCGTGATTTCAACCTCATAATCTCCAAAATTTAAGGCAAACTCTCCTCTTCCAACAAATTGTTTATTCTGCCATCCTTCAAAATCGCTGTAGACACACATCCTTGGATACCATTGAACTACTGTATACAAATAATTTCCTTTATCCTCAAAATATTCGTAACCTCCTCGACCCCAGCTTGGATTATTCATCCGGTCAATCATTTTATAGTTCCAATCTACATTAAAAACGAACTTCTTACCGCTTTTGAGTACTGCAGGTAATTCAACGCGCATCATCGTTCCGTTGATGGTATATTTCAAAGATTTACCAGATTTATCTGTCACTTTCAAAATATTAACACCATAATCTGCTTGTCCTCTCCAAACCTCTAAACCATTTAAAGCTCCTTCACTCATATTTTTTCGAATAGACGAACTGTTCATGCGATGCTTCATACTGTTTTCAGCATGTTCATTTTCATCCAATTGCAACCACAGGTATCTTAATTCCGAGGGAGAATTATTTGTATAGGTAATTTGTTCCGATCCATGTATACGTTGTTCTTTAGGATCTAACTTTACTTTAATCTTGTAATCTGCTTGTTGTTGCCAATAGGCAGGTCCAGGAGCTCCATCCGCTGTTCTATACTGATTGGGAGCTCTCCATTCTCCTTGAAGTTGTTCAAACTTATTGGCGTGATTTTGATTTGGATTGTTTTGCGCATTCAGTGCAAAAACGAACATCCCGAAAAGCACCAATAAGAGCTGTTTTTTACTATTCATTTTCGTTTAAATTATTCTTTCGCGAATATAATTCTTCATATATGAATTACTCAAAAGAATCGACTAAATAACATTATTTTAGCAGTAGTGTCTTCTCCACAGCTCTAAAGATTCCAATAAAGCATCAATAGACCTTAAAATTGCTCGTTTCAAGCGAAGAAATAGATGTCCTCAAACATCCTTTACATTTGGAATCGTAAAATTAATAGTAGGTTTGTGTGAATTAGAATACATGAATGATGCAAACACTCATTGAAACAGCAAGATTCAATCTTAGATTGATACAGCCTACCGATATAGACATGGTTTTCAAAGGACTTTCAGACCCGATTATAACCAAGCATTATGGTGTCCATTTTGACTCTTTAGAACATACAAAGGAGCAAATGGATTGGTTCGAAAATTTAGAAAAAACGGGTACAGGCAGATGGTTCGCTATTTGTGAAAAATCAACGAATACTTTTGTCGGAGCGATCGGTTACAACGATCTTAATAAAGAACATCGCAAAGCAGAAATTGGCATGTGGCTCCTAGCTGACCATTGGGGAAAAGGCACTTTGAGTGAGGTGATGCCGGATGTGCTCGACTATGGATTTCAGGAATTAAATCTTCATCGAATAGAAGGATATGTCGATTCCGGCAATGTAAAGTGTAAACGTGCATTGGACAAAATCAACTTTCAGTATGAAGGGACCATGAGAGATTGTGAAATTAAAAATGGCACCTATCTATCAGTAGATATCTATGCCTGCCTAGCACCTTCTTCATAAAATGATAAGCCGTTGGTATAAAAGCACTTGCGTTGATCATTTTCTACTAAACTATTTCGTAAAAAACGCCTTTATTTGACATACTAAAAGATCAAATAATGAAACCGCTTCTATTTTCCATTTGCTTATTATGTAGTTTTTCATCCAGCTATAGCCAAGAAACCACCAGTACTGGTACAGAATTTTGGCTTGCTTACATGGAAAATTTGGACTTACTATTTAATCCGTCACCACAATTTTCAATCTATATATCTGCGAACGAAGCTGGGGAAGGCACCGTACGAGTAGAAGCTACAGGATTAGAATTCGAATTTGAATATGCCGCCAATCAAGTCACTGAATTTACGCTTCCAACTGGGATATATTATGCCGAAGAATCCGAATCTGTTGCAAACATTGGCCTCAAAATAAGTACCAACACCGACGTTCAATTATATGCTGTTCATTATAGACCTTTTTTTTCAGAAAGTAGTCTCGTTCTTCCAGTCGAATCCCTCGGAAATGAGTATGTTATTTCAGCGGCCATTGACTTCAATAATAATTTGGATGCCGCCTCGTCCTTTGTGATTGTGGCAACAGAAGATGATACCTCTGTAGAAATTATTCCATCACAAAACACATTAGGCTTACGCCCAAAAGACGTTCCATTCACGGTCGACCTAAATGCGGGCAACAGCTATCAGGTACAGGCATTGGATGACCTGAGTGGCTCAGTCGTACGCTCATTGACCGGGCAAAAGATTGCTATCTTTAGTGGCGCGCAACGAGCAAATATAGGATGTAGCATTGCGGATAATCATGTATATGATCAACTATTTGATATCAGCCATTGGGGTTCGGAATATGCCTTTGTACCTTTTGCTGGTCAAAGCGGTTCCATATTTAAAATCGTTGCTTTGGAAGATGCTACGGATATTTTTCTAGACAATGATTTCGTCACATCATTGAATGCATCTGAAGTATTGGAACTCGATTTAGAAGAAGCATCCTTGATGAAAGCATCCAATCCAGTCCAATGTACACAATACAGTAAATCGTTTAATTGCTCTGGCAATAATCTTGGTGATCCTAATATGTTGACACTTCAACCTTTGGAATATCGTATCAAAGATTGTCATTTCCCTAATCTAGACGGTTTCGAATTCAGTCCTCAGGCCTTTAGTCAACAATATGTTCAGCTCATTTGTCCGACAGATAAAACAGAATGGGTCAACTTGGATAATGAATCGATCGACTGGAAAGTCTTTTCAAGTGATCTTGATTACAGTTATGCTCAAGTTTCTTTGAATGAAGGCTTTACACACTTAAGTGCATTAGAAGGTGTGCAGGCTTATGCTTATGGTTTCGGAGAGTATGATGCTTATAGTTACAATCTTGGCTTTGACCAAGGTACAAACACGACCTCTACCCTAGCGTTGAATCCTTTTTCGGTAAACATAGGTCCCAATCCGGCTACTCAAGAATTGAAGGTTCATAGCTCCGAAACGATTGAAACGTATCAAATTTGGACAATTCAGGGGTCATTACTTCATACTGAGAGCGTTCAACAAAACCGATTCTTAGTAGATCTGCAAAACATGCAGCCGGGACAGTATATATTAGAATTACAATCCAACGAAAGACGATCACATCATAGCTTTACTAAACTTTAAACACATTGACTGTAAATCTAACTTAATAGCTGGATTTTCATCCATTTTCGAATTCTAGATCGTGCATTTTTATAAGGTGAAGATGTATTTAATTGAATCATACGTCCTCTGGTGTAGTTTTTATACCAAAGAACAGCATATAATTCATCATTCGTAGCTTCCTCAATGATTTGTTTTATAGCCTGAACGGATTGATCCAATTGTACTATATGTGCGGTCTTAGAGGTTGAAGGGTATTTCATATAGAAATACTGCGCCAAATCTCCTAGCTCCGTCCACTTATAGTTTTTGTGTGGAAAAATGACTTCTTTTTGTTCCTTCCATTCGTGATGCCAATGAATGACCAATTCTGCCCATCCTATCAAATAAGCCACCAAATTTTCGGGACTCATCAAGGTTTCCTTTTTATGCCCTACCATGCTGACATTCTGATAATATCTGTCTGGTATCACCAATATATCGCTTCTCAATAGACTATAGGTCTTTTCAATGGTAGAGAGCAATTCAGATTTATTCTTTGGAATCGGCATATCTCAAAAATATGATTTCTTGAGAATTTATTCGGACCTTGAAAAGCGTTAAAGCTCGGGCACCATTAATCTAGCGAAGGCGTCTTCTCTAATAAATCAAAGAATTGATCTAATCTTGGTTGGATTACAATTTCAGTTCTCCTGTTTTTAGCTCGTCCAATCGTCGTCTCATTATCCGCTTTAGGATAATATTCGGATCTTCCTGCTGCTACCAATCTTTCAGGATTTACGCCATAGTCAACCTGCAAGGCTCGTACTACTGCTGTGGCGCGTTGTACACTCAGGTCCCAGTTGTCCTTTACACAATTCAATTCCACTGGTACATTATCGGTATGACCTTCAACCAAGACTTCAAGTTCGTAATGATCATTAATCACCTTTGCTATTTTAGCCAACACCCGATCTGCGGCATTATTTATTTTGGAACTTCCAGAATTAAATAATAATCGATCGGCAATGGATACATGGACAATACCACCTCGAACTTCGACCGTAATATCTTCATCATTGATGTCACTCAATGATCGTTTTAAATTCATGACCAATTGCATGTTGATAGAATCCTTACTTTGCATTTTCTCGGTAAGACTCTCGATAAAATTGTATTGGTTACTGATGTTTTCCAAGGAGGTTTTGATACTTTCCGCTCCCGCTTTATTAATGATGGATAAATCCGTCATTCTATCCAATAAATTCGAATTTGTTTTTTCCAAATGAACAACTTGACTTTTGAGTTGCGCAATTTGTTCATCTTTTAAAGTGATCTGTTTGTTCTGACAAGACGAAAGTATCACGATCAAAACAGTAACAAATAATATTCTATACATCATAGCTGTATTTTATGATAAGACCGGTTCATTCTGGTCTTTGTTGTATAGGATGAACGAATTGTAAAATGGTTTTTATTCTAATGAATACGTTAAATTTTATTTTATGCGCTGATCCCTAAGCATTCCATCAGTTGCTTTTGAGACTGCATTTTATGTTGTTGATAAAAATGAAGAATATGTTCTGTAATCTTTTCAAATTCTACTAAAAAACCATCATGGCCATATGGGGAGGTAATTTCTTTAAATACTGCATTCGGTAGTAAACCAGCGAGTTCCTTTTGTAATGAAACTGGCATTAATATATCTGATTCAAAACCAATGACCAGGGTTGGTATTTGAATGGTGGATAAGGCCTTCTCTACTCCTCCTCGGGATCTACCTATATCATGTGAATCTAAGCAGTTTGTAAGATAATAGTAACAGATCGCATCAAATCGCTTGACAAATTTATCGCCTTGGTATTGAATATAAGATGCTGCCTTTTTCTCCGGTTCATTGCCTGTTCTGTTTTGCTGAGTTTTTATAAATTGATCGGACGTTCTATATCCCAGCATAGCCATAGCACGTGCAGCTTTCAGTCCGTTTTTCCCTTGATGTGGTTTTCCAAAAGTTTTATCGGCATGTAATGCCAATCTTTGCGCTTCGTGTATTGCAATTCCCCAAGGAGATTCTTTGGCGGCACAAGCCAACAACACCATATTCTCAATTTTCCCAGAAAAACTGTACGAAAACTCCAAAGCTTGAGATGCCCCCATACTTCCTCCTATTATCGTGTGAATTCGATCAATGCCTAAGGCTTCGGCCAATAGCAATTGTGCTTGCGCCAAATCTCGAATCGTAAATTCCGGAAAACTCATGTCGGTCGGACAAGTTGAACCATAGGGAGATCCAATAATATTGGCACAGATAATGAAATATTCGGATGGATCATACAATCTTTGAGTACCGAAAAGTCCACTCCACCAAGATTCCACGTCGGCATTGGCAGATAAAGCATGAAAGACCCAAACGATGTTGGTGTGTTCTTCATTCAGTGTTCCTAGGACATTGAAGCTTAAGTTGAGATTTTCTATAGTCTCACCAGACTCTAAGGTAAATGTTGGAATAGTAAAAGTATCTAATTTCATTATTTGGACAATTTAAGGGCTTGATCAATATCAGTAAGTATATCATCGATGTGTTCTAATCCTACCGAAAATCGGAGGAATCCTGGAGTTATATCTACTAGAAGCTGTTCTTCCGGCGTCATTTTAGAATGCGTAGTTGATGCGGGATGCGTCGCTATACTCCTTGTATCTCCTAGATTGGCCGTCAATGAAAACATGTTTAACGCATTCAAAAATCGAGCTCCTCGCTCGGCTCCACCCTTAATAATACATCCTACTAAGCCTCCTCCTTGAGACATTTGTTTCTTGGCCAGATCATATTGTTCATAATTCTCATCATGCGGATAAATGACCTTTTCAATCTCCTGATGCCCATTTAAAAAACCGGCTAACTTGGATGCGTTACTACAATGTCTATCCATTCTAATGGCCAGGGTTTCAATGCTCTTCGATAATATCCATGCATTAAAGGGTGACAAACTTGATCCAGTACGTCTAAGAAAATCGTAACATTGAGAAACCCAATGCTCCTCTCCTACTATCGCGCCGCCCAATACTCGCCCTTGTCCATCGATATACTTCGTCGCTGAATGCAATACTAGATGGGCTCCATATTCAGCTGGGCGCTGCAGATAAGGAGTCGCGAAACAATTATCTACAGCATAAATCAACTCGTGTGATTTGGCTAATTTCCCAATAAATTCAAGATCTGCTGTTTTCAAGGTTGGGTTCGAAGGGGTTTCTAAGAACAGCATTTTTGTATTTTTCTGAATAGCTTGTTCCCAAGAATGATTATCACTGACTTCCACAAAGCTGTGACTAACGCCCATATTGGGCAGAATATTGGTGAGTATGTAGCGTGAATTTCCAAAAATAGCACTGGAAGCGACCACATGATCTCCTTGTTTTAACAAGGCTGCAAAGCACAGATATACGGCCGCCATTCCAGAAGCTGTCGCCACTCCTGACTGGCATTGCTCTAGACTACATAATTTACGAATAAATTCGTCCGTATTCGGATTCGAGAAACGTGAATATAAGTTAGCGTCAATATTTCCTTTAAAAATATCCGCTCCTTGTTCCGCCGATTCAAAGGTAAAACTTGAGGTTAAATATAAGGCGGAGGCATGTTCTCGCCTTGCCGTGCGCACCATTTGAGTTCTTATAGCGCGTGTTTCAAATTGCTGGTCTATCATAAAGATATAAGGTAATTTGTATGACCAGAAAAATGAAAAAAGCCTCTTCAGACTTTGTCAAAAGAGGCTTCTAAGATATCTTTCGACTTATCTTGATCTATTGATCAGGAATTAGCACCTTCTTGAATTATCAAGGGTTGCTAAGGTTTCACAGGGCCAGTCCCTCCACCTTTCTGGATAAGTAATTATTTAATGTTTCGCAAGTACACTTTTATACCTGATGCATCAAAGATACATTTAAATTCTGTAGATGATGATCGATTTTATAAGACCATAACTATATTTTAACAAATCGCTTCGTCTTCGAATAATGCGATCCAGATATTCTAAGAATATATTGTGCATTTGGAAGATCATGGAGATCTATATTAAACACATGCTCCCCTGTTGATAATCGCTTAGAAAATATATGTTTCACTTCAGATCCTAGTATGCTATATATTTTTAGTGTATAGTGATCTTCTTGTAAATTCAGCTTGACTTGAGCATGGCCAGAATTTGGATTCGGAAAGATGTCTAAGCTTGCAAAATCCTCTTCTGTCATATTCGTATTTACTGGAGCACTACAATTTTTCAGTATAGGTAAATACTGATAATCCTCAAATAATAGCTCTCCTACCACATCCGGCTCCATTTCAAACCAATCAATTAATACAGAGGCATATATAGATCGATAGTCATACTGCATTTCGAGTCCAGCCTGTACATCCACTGATTCGTCAAAATCAGGATTACTTCCAAGGGTTCCTCTAGCTACGCATTCTCCAAAAAGGAATAATGGTGCAGCTGTTCCGTGATCGGATCCCAAGCTTACATTGGAGCGTATTCTTCTTCCAAATTCACTATAGGTCATACCCAACACTTGCTCTCCATAGCCCAATTGACTGATATCATCTTGAAATGCACATATTGCATCGGATAATGTTTTAAGTAAATTGGCGTGCGCTCCTGTTGTATGATCTCCATCCACTACCTGATCCGCATGTGTATCATAACCACCTTGGTTCAAAATGTAAATTTTTGTTTTCGAACCACCCGAAATCATTCTTGCCACCGTTTTTAACTGTTGGGCCATGCGATTATCTTCTGGATATTTCGTCGATAGATTCGTTCCTTTTTCATAGGTTTCCATGACACGTTCACTGTATAAATTACTTTGTTCTATGCTATCTAGAATATACTTGTATTCATCTCCATAGCAATCACTGCCATAATCCCCTACTATAGATTCAGGTACTGTACCTGCGACTGACGGATCAACCAATGCTAGACTAAAGTTAGCTACTGTACCTTGACAGGTCTCTGATAAGCTATAATCAATCGTCATAGCCAACGGATCCGGATTATCTTCATTTGGGTAGCCATCTGGGTATTGTGGATGATTATGTTCCAGGTAACGACCAAACCAACCAGTTTTTAAATAGGTCTCACTATCACTACCCGTATTCCAAACATCCGTCGACCTAAAATGTGATCTATTTTGATTCGGATAAGCAACTCCTTGAACAATTCCTAATTTATCATCGTTATACAGCTCTTGAAAGCCCGTCATGGAACCATGAAATGCATTATCGCCATCTATGTTTAATAATGAACTTTCAGGTAGTATAATATCGGGGCGTACATTGGCCAGTACATCGTATTTATCTAAAGGGATCAACGTATTCAATCCATCATTTCCTCCTCCCATGTAAATGAGCACCAATATCTTATCATTATCAACGGATAAGTGATTGAACAATGCCGATTTTGCCACGGCGGAAATTCCCATTCCATTCACTAATATTGGTAAGGAAAAGGCTGAACTTGATCTAAGAAAATCTCTACGTTTCATAAGTACATAATTTTCGAGTTTGTTTCCAAACGAATGTTATTGAATAGGGTTTAACTTAATTGATATTCTGGTAAGGTGGTCATACTTAAAAATAATGACCTCAATTTATTTTCAATGGCCAGCTTCAGGTTTTCATCATCTGGATTGGCTATGTATTCCGTATATTCTACATTCCATTCAAAATCAGGAAGGCCTTCCAGAATCACTTCTTTTAAGAAATCTATTTGACCGGCATTTAACGATTTCGGAAAAATATAATCAGCCAATTCTGGAATCAACACATTAATATCGGAAGGATCGCTGATGGAATCCAGCAAGCTGAAGGGATCTAATTTGAATAAATTATTACCACCTGTATTTACTCCAATCTGCCAAAGAATTACATTCACTTGAGAACGTAGAGGTAAGGTAACTGAATTTAGCCATATTCTATAGAATACGGGTTCTTGATAATAGGCCTTCCATCCAGCAACATTCGGGTGATTATACACCGATTGTTGTAAAGCGGCGGCGCCTTCTAATATTCCGAACCATAAATTATATTGGCGGTTCAAATTATCGATGTTATCGTTCGTATCCGATAATCCAAATGCATTGACGATGAAGTCAATTGGGCTTTTAATCATGGTACCGATATAACATTCTTGATAAAAGTGTTCACTTCGGAGGAAGGTCTCCAGTACCGGTTTTATGTTGTATTCATTTTCTCTAAAAATCTTCGCAAGTGGTTCAATGACTTCTTCTTCAATAGTATCATCAATGGTGTAGTGTAAAAACCATCTATATAATTTTCTGACGATAAATCTCGAAACCTCTTCTTTCTCGAATATTATGTCAATGAGCACTTTATATTCCTCCTCCCCTTGATCACTGATTTCTATATTATCAAATCGATGTGATAATGTCTTGGTTGTGGTATCGTGTCTATTTGGTACAAAGACGCTTCCGATTTCTGGATTCTCTGGATTAAAATGACCGTAATCTCTCCAACCGGTTAGTACCTTTGCCATTGCAACTACGTCATCTTCGGTATAATTGGTATAATCTCCATCACCTACTACAGGCCCCTTTCCAATCGTAAATAATTCCAGTAATTCACGCGCATAATTTTCATTGGGTGCTTGTTTTGAATTTTGTCGTCCATTTAGATAGCGTAACATAGAAGGATCAATGGTAACATCTTTAACCATTTGTTTAAAATCTCCTAATGCATTATCCCGCATCATAGAATAGTTCCGATATATAAAACGTGCATCATTTACATCGGCTGTGACAAAATGATTGTGCCAAAACAAGGTTAATTTTTCTTGAATTGAAATATCATCTTCCAACCATTTCTTAACGATCCATCCACCTAATGATCTATTTCGATAATTATTTAACCCAGGTACACCATTGGTAAAACCTGCATTGACCCATGTCTCTCCAACCGCAACTTCTGGATCATTTTCGAAGTATGGATTGAGTGGGAAATCGTTTGGATCTTTATAACTAAGTATTTTTTCCACTGTTTGATCCAATCCATCTGAAACAGATTGTAGAATTTGCTTTTTACGTGCGGAAAAACTTGTACGTCTTAAGAGATGAGCGGCTACGTTAGCATTCCATGCTCCAGTGTAGGGATTTATACTCATTGTAAGGTTTTTTAGTGAACACTTAATATGGTCTTATTCCAATAATTCAACTTTTGAATGATCGTTTCGAAATCTTTTTTTGGGAATCATTAATAAGGAGGGACAAAACGACTTCAAACAATATTAAGACTTATTGAGCGATGAAAGGTTTAATATTATTTTATTTTTGACGAAAAAAATTCATGATTGCTTATCAACTTACTGAATTAAAAGCATCTCTTGTTCGAAATGAAGTAGCATTGAATCTAGAAGAAGGAGATCTTATTTGTAAGAATCTATATGCAGGTCTTAACCGCCGAGATCACTGGATTACACAAGGTCTCTATCCAGGTATTGAATTGCCCTGTATTTTAGGTAGTGATGGTTTGGTCGAATACGAAGGTGTTAAATATGTCATGAATCCAAATGAAAATTGGGGAGATCGTCTTGACATCCCAAGTTCTAAATATACGATTCGCGGTCTTCAAAAACAGGGAACATTCGCTAGTGAATCGGCGGTTCAGTCCAAGAAGTTGTTTAAAAAACCCAGCCATTTAAGTGATGCTGAAGCTGCCATTCTTCCGCTTGGTGGTTTAACGGCTTATCGGGCTCTCGTTTCCAATTGTAAAGTACAAGCTGGAGATCGAGTCCTGATCAACGGTATAGGAGGAGGCGTAGCTCTCTTAGCTTTCCAATTTGCTATCGCTCTGGGAGCAGAAGTATATGTCAGTTCTTCTAGTCCTTCTAAAATGGAAAAGGCCATCGCCCTTGGTGCGAAGGATGCTATTAATTATCGAGACGAACAATGGGGAAAATCCTTTAAAAAGAAGGTTGGTGGATTTGACGTAATTATCGATAGTGCTGGAGGAGAGGGTTTCATTGATCTTATTCACGCTTCCAATATGGGAGCCAGGATTGGAATTTTTGGTGGTACACGTGGGTACATTAATAAATTATCCCCTCAACATTTATTTTTCAAGCAGATACACATCTTTGGAAGTACTATGGGGAATGATCAAGAATTTGCAGATATGATCGATTTGGTCGATAAATACGAGATTAAACCTATCGTGGATACAGTCTATTCATTTGATGAAGTAAATGAAGCCATGCAACGCATGTTGAGTCCTGAAAAATTTGGTAAAGTTGCTATTAAGATTTCTTAGCTCGAAGTTGTTTCCAATTTACTAAATGAGCGGTTGCTATCAACAAACCTCCTATTGCAGAAAGTATGTGAAAATGAAAAAGAATGCTGATGAATAAAGCTGTAAATCCTACTAAGAACAGAGCTATTGGAATCGCATTGATCATATTTTTGCTATAATTAACAAATAAGGACCAACCGGCAATAATCAGCGTTACTACTAGAAATCCGACCTCTACGAAGGTGTGATCAATTATCTGAATAACACCGAGGCCTCCAAAACTGATAATCAACGGAATTGATATGCAGTGGATGGCGCAGGCTAAAGCTACAAAGCTTCCCGTTAACTCTAATCTAGCATGTAGTTTTTGAAACATGATTGCAAATATATGCATATGCAACATGGTTTCACAAGTATTTGTTGTGATTTTACATTTTCACTTACAAAAAATTTTACTTTTTGTTGCTAAACATTTCATAGTCAAGCATTAATAATCGTACGATATTTAAAATTAATAGGATGTTAAACCCGAAATATGCATTAGAAAATCTATTACGAGGTCAAACTACTTCAAAATAAGACGTTTCACTTATTTTATTGTACTTTAAGCTCTCATTACAATATTCCAACACATAATTCGGGTAAAATAAATTTTGCACGCGATAGCGATAGTAATGGCCAGCTTGCTGGTCCCATGAAGGTATTTAAAATATTTAGAGCGCATGGAACATATGCGAGGTATCGAATTGTGCCTTTCAATAAAGTCATTTCATGGGATGAAACCATGGATAGCGCGGACCGAAGGTATCGCCCTGATAGACTTACTCCATAAAATATCGTCTAAAAATAATGAAGGCATGATCGAGAAACTCCATCATGCCTTCGCTCTTCTTCTACTGTTTTTGAATATTGGTAGATTTTTGAGCTTAGCTGTTATTAGCTAAAACTAGTCTATTCTTTTTTAGAATATAATAGCAGCAAAGTCGTACAGCGAAAAAAAAATTGACTGACCCACTAAGAAACAAGAATAGCTAGGTTTTTTCGCTTAACCAAATATAATATAATTTGCAAATTCTACAAAATGCTTAGTGATAATTTTTAAAATAATTTACAAAACAAAATAAATGTGCTAACATCTTCTATTTTCCAATATTTCCTATTTCAACACCTTCTGAGTAGGCCACTTGAACATTATTCTCATGGAATGCCCTTTTAATTTCGGCATAAATCTCAAATTTAGCATCCCAATAATCCTCGGGAAGCACATAAGGTCGGACGGCTATAATGATATTGTGCGAGTCGTATGATAAGATCCCGAGTTCTATTTCTGGTTCTTTCATTACTCGATCATGTTTTTCCAGCACCTCTTGAATAATCGCTTTTACCTTGGTCCAATCTTCACTATAAGGCATGGTTACTTCCAGTTCGAGTCGTATATTTCCTTTTTGGCTGATATTCGATATTATTCCTTCGATCACCATAGCATTCGGAACAATCAAGGTTTTATTACCTGGCGTTTCTAATATGGTATTGAAGATTTGAATTTGCATGACTTGACCAAATTTCTCTTGCATTTCGACATAATCCCCTACTTTATATGGCTTGAAAATCAGGATTAATATTCCTGCTGCGAAGTTGGACAAGGAACCTTGTAAGGCAAGTCCGACCGCAAAACTCGCTGCTGCCAATACAGCAATCAGAGATGCCGTATCTACTCCAACAATACCTGCCACGGACAAGAATAAAAATGCTTTTAAAAGGATATCGACCAATGTCGCTATAAAGCCTGAAATTTCAGGTGCCAAGCCTGTTTTGGCTATATTTTTAGAGACAATTTTGTTAATGAATTTCAATATTCTAAGTCCGATGATCAGTATGATAATGGCACCCAATATTTTCGGTCCATAGTTAATAATACCGTCCATTATTTTATCGACGTACTTATTTATATTTTCGTTCATCTTTTCTTAATTAATTATGTGATTTCGAATCGCGTGTAAAAATGCATAATGCCTAGCGATGGTTTTCTTTCTATCCTTGCCATACAAGTAGTTTGCCGAACATTTGACTATCACTATTTTATGTATCGGGTCGACGAAGATATATTGATTATACACTCCATTGGCTGTAAAAATGGATTCATCTCCTTCTGGAATCCACCATTGATATCCGTAGCCGAGAGGCGAATTGGAATTTGGATTATCCCCTGGTAATAAATGCTTTTCGGTGGCATGGGTAGATGCATATACCCAGATGGAATCAATGATTTGTTGATCGTTGGCATATCCCTGATCTGCATAGAGCTTGCCGAATCGGGCGTAATCACGTAGAGAAGCATTAAAGCCGCCGAAAACCGCCTCCATGCCCTGATTATCTCTAAGCCAGTAAGCATCAAATTCTGCCCCCATTTTCTGCCAAAGATTTTTTTCACAAAAGGTGCTTACAGATTGCTTGGTGGCCGCTTTTAATACCATACCTAGCACCTGTGTATCCATACTTACATATTTATGGTATTGCCCCGCCGCTCTTTCGCTTTGTAAGGAAGCTACATATTTATCAAAGGATAGTCCCAAGGCAAACACGCGTCCCATTTTATTAATATCTGAATTCTTATCGGAATAATCTTCATTGAATCGAATACCAGAGCTCATTTGCAATACATCTTTGATGCTCACATTGTGATATCCACTATGCTTTAATATGGTGGCATATTTGTCTACAGGATCTTCAATTGATTCTATGTGTCCTTGTTCTACCGCTATACCGATTAATGCGGACACGATGGATTTACAAACGGACCAAGAAATATAATCCTCTTCTGGCGTCAAGCCCTCCGCATAATATTCATATAGTATGGTGTCTGCCTTTAATACCAATAATCCGGCCGTTTTGGTTTTTTCCAAATAGGTCTTAGACAGTATGGTTGAATCTTGAAATGTAAATGCAGCTGGCAGCTCTCCTAACTGACGATTAAATGATGTAGGGGTATCCGAAGCCATTATTTTCTTGGAAGGAAAGATATCCTCCATACTCAGAAAATTTTGACTGATATTGTCTGGTTCGAATAAACTGATCACCGTTATTAGGCGATTTATTCTGGTATAATTAAAGGCAACGAAAATTATAAGCGCTAAAAGTATTCCCAGTATAATGCGTTTCAACCATTTCATACTGTAAATATATTGATCCCATGTGAAAAATTCATATGAATTGATTTCATAACTGAATGTAACTGGTTTTTAGTTCGATCTATTCTTGCACTCATAAAAAAAGGGATACGCTTTGCGCATCCCTCTATATTTTATTTTACGCTTTTTTTAGAAAGCGTAACCGATTGAAAGTCCAGCTCTCAACTCGATTAATCCCGTACTGATTCGTGGCGTATTGACTTTTACGTTATCTTCTGATAGATTCACTACTTCGTCTCGAATCACTCCTTTTAGTGCTTCTAAATCTTCAGTGGCAATATCTGTTCCCAAGTCAGAAGGGTCGAAGGCATCGATTTCCCGAAGTACATCCACTTTCAACGCTTCAATATCCGCACCAGCAGCAGGTTCAGCTACCACTTTTGCGCCATATACATTGTAACCGATACCGAAAATGTACCAATCGATCACAAAAGCATCTTTAATTAACCACTGGACTCCACATCCAATTCCTCCTCCAAAGTTTCTTATATTGATTTTTGCATCAAAATCTATTTCTGATCCATAACTTCCAACTTTTTTCAGATCTCTACTTCGATATCTTGCGTAAACTCCTGCATAAAAGCCTCTTGGGCCTTCTTCATCTTTGAAGTAGTATCTATATTCTGGAGTGATTGCAAATCCAGATAATGTGGTCCGAAACTCTTCGGGTACATCGATCGGGAAAATGACGGTACTTCCAAATTGTTCAGGTGTATCATATAAAAAGGATAGCTGAACAGCATGGTTATTTCCAAACATACGCTCATATTTCAAGTTAATATCAGACGATACGATGGCTGATCCCAGTCCCAATTTTATGGCATTATCCTGTGCATTGATTGATAAACTCGCCATGATCAGGCAAGCCAGTAATAGGTAATTTTTCATAAATAAAATTTTCAAATGTTAGGTTCTTTGATCGAAGATGTGAAGAAACGCACATTCGATTCAAGATTTTCCAAAAATAGAAATTTATACAATGCAATAACGAAAGCACTCGATCAAATGTTACAAAAATGCTATATATGAAAATAAAAAAAGGACTTCTGGTTTTCAAGAAGTCCTATTACCTAATCAAATATTATTTGTGATTTTATTCACATCATATTATACTATTCTTATCTTATTAAATGGTATAATACGTGGAATACGTTGAACACCGATCGATAAAACTCACAGGCTTACAACGATTTATGTATTACAAAGATGGGATCATTTTCACTAAAAAAGCTGCACTATATTGACCAATACATATACTATATTGTCTAATTTTGACTAATTTTAAAATAATTAGCGACAATATAGTAGACTAAGTAATTTTTAAAACGACACAATGATACTGAGTAATGAATAAGGCGAATTTAGAATTAATACAACCTTCCTTTGGAAGAAGTTTTTCGATCAAACAATTTTCTTCGAGCAACAATAACGACAAAGCGAATTTTTGGCATTTTCATCCTGAACTTGAATTGGTATATGTTCAGGGAGGCAATGGTATTCGGCATGTTGGCAATCACCTATCATACTTCAATGACGGAGATTTGGTTTTTATTGGCTCCAATCTACCTCACAATGGTTTTACGGATGCTCATACTGGAAATCGAACGGAGGTGGTTGTTCAATTTCGAGCGGATTTCTTGGGTAAATCTTTTTTTCAATGTCCAGAATTTGAGCGTATCCAACAACTTTTTCATCGTGCTCTAAATGGATTGACGTTTTATGGCAATACCAAAGAAAGCATTGGCCAGCGCCTGGAACATTTGGCCAAGAAATCTCCTTTTGAATCGGTGATTGAATTGATTCAAATATTACAGTTACTTGCAAAGAGTAAAGAATGCCAGATTTTAAATGCTCAGGAATATAGCATGTCCTATACTAAGCAGGATAATGATCGAGCGGCTTTTATTTTTCAATATGTGCGCGATCATTATAAATCCAATATTTCCTTGGAAGCTATTTCTCGCCTTTCCAACCTGACGGTTTCTTCTTTTTGTCGTTACTTTAAAAAATTAACAGGAAAGACGTTCACGACTTTTGTGAATGAATTCCGAATCATTGAGTCTTGTAAATTGATGAGTCAAAAGAATCTATTGATTCGTTCGATTGCTTTCGAGGTTGGCTTTAATAATTTTGCGCATTTTAGTAAACATTTTAAGTTGGTCACTGGAAAATCTCCATCAGCTTATAGGAAGGGTTTATTGAGTACGGTGCGTATGTAGATGAGAGGTGAATGCTTGTATTAGAAATCTACCTCGTAGACATCCCTATCATTCCGTGTAATGTTGAGTGCTTCAAAACCGCCACTTTGAGGGATTAATTCGACTAGATGAAATTTATTGCATGTTTTGGGTAAAGAAGAAAATATCAAGGTGAACCGAAAAGTTACGCCGGGTGGTACCATTTTCCAATCTGGCATCAAAGGAATATTTTCATTATGCAACAGGGTAGATTTGTGATCACTGGTATGATCCAGTAAAAAAGTGGTTGGCCAAATCCTAACTCCTATAGGACTTTGTTGAGGTGTTCGAATATTACAGTGTACAATTACTTGTTGTTCTAATTGTTCCTGCTCTAAGATCTGCTTCTTGAGATCTTCTTCAATTTTAATTTTAGGCTTGGTTAAAACGTCACTCATGCTACTATGTAAGATAAACATAAAAAGCCAGATAATCCATAGACTATCTGGCTTTTATATGATAGAGTAAATACTCTAATTAATTATTTTCCTGCATCTGCTGGTGCTTCCTCTTTGTTTACAGTACCTTTAATGAATACTCTTGTTTCAGGAGGATTTGTATTTGCTGTAATTGTTACAGTCTTTGTTTCTGGTTTTCCACCAACTTTTCCTTTGTTTTTAGAGTTGTAAACCACTTTGATTTCACCTGCTTCACCTGGCTTGATTGGATCTTTTGGCCACTCAGGAACTGTACATCCACAAGAACCTTTAGCATTTGAGATGATTAATGGTTCTTTACCAGAGTTTGTGAAAGTAAAAATGTGCTCTACTTTATCTCCATCCATAATTTCACCGAAATCGAATGTTGGTTCAGCAAAGGTCATAGTTGTTGATGGACCAGCTGGAACTGCAGGAGCCGCTTTAGCTGGTGCAGGCGTAGATGCATCTGGAGTAGCTGTTATTGCTGGAGAAGCTACAGCAGCATCTGCACCTTCATTTTTACAAGATGCTAAACCTAGCACTAGTGCAAAAATAGCTACAGAAAATAATGATAATCTTTTCATTAGATAAATTAATTTGATTAATAATAATGCAATAATAAAAGCAAAATTCGATAGAAAAAACTGTTTTACAATTCATTAACAAGCTTTAACCGTATAACTTCATGCAAGTCCATTATCTTCTAACGACTGCAAAAGTAAGTAAATTGAATTTGATATTATCAAGAAGTGTAATATTTTGATTATCGAACGGAAAGTGTTCGAAATATTTAGGACAAAAAAAGGAGATGTCGAAACATCTCCCAGTAAACCATAATTTAATTTCGTGATAGTTAACTCTAATCTCGTATCACCAGAGACAAGTTTACTTTCATTCTTGTATGTTTATCGTCGTTATAACTCGTCTTGACAGCAAAAGTAATGTTATTTAGCCAATTCAACAAGATATCTCCCTCAAAATCAATGATATATAAAATTTATATCATGTGTTTCACATAAATATTATGCTACTCCAATTTGTTTGAGCATTCTTAAATGCGATAATAAGGCAGTGCCCATCCTCTTATATTCATTATACGGTAAATCAAATTCTTTGACAGTGGTCTTTACAATTTTCGCAATTTGCGGGTAATGTATATGTGAGATATTTGGAAATAAATGGTGTTCGATTTGATGATTTAATCCACCACATAGCCAAGTCAATAATTTATTTCTCGTCGCAAAGTTAGCCGTTGTAGAGATTTGATGAATGGCCCATGAATTTTCCATTTGTAATCCAGCATCTGTTGTGTGATGTTCTGTTCCTTCTACAACATGGGCCAATTGGAATATCACTGTAATGATGAATCCCGCGACTAAATGCATCACTAAGAATCCCAATAGGATTATATACCATTTTGCTACAAAAATGATTGGTAATACAATGAAAAGAATATAATACAACACCTTCGTACTGGTCATAATTGTTCCAACAGCCCAAGGTTTGTATCCTTGTTCTTTAGTTAATCCATTCCTATTGTAGTGAAACAATTGTCGAAAATCCTTCACCCCTATCCAACTTACTGTGGCTAAACTATATATAAATAGGGCGTAAATATGTTGGAATTTATGATAAGATCGTTTTTTACCATGTGGTGATAAACGTAGAAATGGTTTATCATCTATATCTTCATCTAAATGATATATATTAGTAAATGAGTGGTGTAGTAAATTATGTTGCATTTTCCAGGTGAAGGAACTCCCTCCCAATAAATTCATGCTATAACTCATTATCTTGTTAATCACACTATACTTCGAGTAACTGCCATGATTTGCATCATGCATCACACAAAGTCCAACACCTGCTGTTCCCAAACCGATAATGGCATAGGCCAAAATGGAAGCCCAACCATCGATCAATCCAACTGCCATTAGGATAAGGGGGACATAAAACAAACTGAACATGAAAATTGTCTTGACATACAGATTTAGATTTCCGGTTTTTCGAATATTATTCTGTACGAAATAATCATTTACCCTTTTTCTTAAAGTCTGAAAAAATTGATTTTGATCAACTCTAGAAAATTTTACCGTTTGCATATATTCTTGGCTTAATTTGTGAAATTGATTTCAGGGTAATTACTGAAAGGCCGCAAGATAAGTAATAATTTCATTTCCACGGTCCAATCTATGGTTAATATGGTATAATTGCTCATTGATAACCGCTCTAACGAGAAATTATAGAGAATAAAACGTATTTTTATTTAACTCAAATCAATCAAATGAAGCGGTTATTCCCTATCTTCTTGTTCGTTTTAGGTAGTTTTCAAATTCATGGACAAATTTTAAATGTTGAACAACAGCGTATCATCACAGATACTACTGGTTGGGCAGGACGTATAGGCTTATCGATTGCCGCCTCTAAATTTACCAAATCACTCTTTTCTTTTAATGCCGGTTCTCATCTTCAATATAAAGATTCTAAAAATTTGTATTTGTTTATCGTAAATTATGACATTGTCAATGCTGGAGGTGAACGTTTTGATAACAGAGGGCATGCTCATTTTCGCTATAACTATAAAATCAATGCTCTTGTTCGTTGGGAATTTTTTACACAGGTCCAGTTTAACTCCCTCACTAAAATCCGACTCCGTTCTTTAACGGGCACCGGGCCACGTTTCAAGTTATCCAATTATGAAAAAGCAAAATTTTATTGGGGTATTGCTTACATGTTTGAATACGAAGAATTGGTTGATCCAATCGTTTTTCACAATGACCATAGAATTAGTAGCTATTTTACTTTTACCTTAATTCCAGAAAAAACCATTCGCTTTTCCAACACCACTTATGCACAACCTTTGATCAATAATTTTAATGATTTTCGTATTGCCAATGATTCGAATTTAGTTTTTGACATCAATAAGAACTTAAAATTTACCACCGTTTTCAGTTTCTTATATGATAGTAATCCTCCTATTGATATTCCTAACACCAATTATGTAATTAGAAATGGCCTGCAATATAAATTTAAGTAAGCCATTGTCGTTTTTGTCAACATTAATCCTCAAAACATCCAATCTGAGTTAAATTCCTGTCCACACCCATTGCCATAAAAACTTGTTTATCAATCCCTTATAAATTTATTTAAAAATAGTTTCAAATTTCCGGAACGGAATCCATGGTTGATTACACTAATAAGTAGAATCAAACCATTAATCATCATGATTAGAATAAAGAAAATTGTTCCGAAGGGAATTTTTGTATTTCAAGGTAAGGCTTCTGCCAATTCTTCTTTCATTGAAGATTTAAGAGAAGCTAAAAAGTTTATCATACTTGCCAATCATTATTTAAAAGGATATCTGAAAATTCATGAATATCTTCTGACGCAAGATGGCTGGATCATGATTGTTCGAATAAAATCAAAAAAAGCGATTCTTCGTACTCATCATTTGTCAGGAGTTGATATTGATCGAAATGAAATTTGGCGTATCATTTCAGAAAGGATGCGTATTCTGCTATCGACTTTTGTAAAATTCACGAATAAAAAGCAAGGAAGAACCGGATCGAAGGTTCATTCTTCGTACGAGCGGTATTTGTTTGAAGATTTGGAGGAGGCGTTGGATTATATTCAACGGATACGGGCGGGGTTGATCCGACTAGGTCAAACGAAGCGAAAATATCGATCGATAAAGAGTCATTACTTGATATCAGAAAAATTGGGTCGTGGAAGTATATTTATAAGTTCTAGGAAGTTAAAGAAGCGCGTGAAACGATTAAAAATTCGATTAAATAGCATTAAAATACAGGCCTTTCAGACGGACGTACTACATGATTTGATAGAATCGACTAAATCAGATAGCCTTTCGCTAAATACTCGTACCATTTTAAACTCTTCATAGGATAAAACACATACTTCCAACATATATTGATAAAAAATATATTCTTTTTGGCTATTTAATTTCAACGTATCCTTGTCTTGACTGTAGGGAACTGAGAAAGTTATGTCCGTTGGTGTACGTAGATCAGTGGAATAGCTTGGAAAGCTTCAATATGCCTTATACCAGGTTGTAAAATCGTAGAGTGCATTAATTCTTAAAATTCCAAGATGAATGAAGTACTATTGATTTTTGTGTAACTACTAAGATTATATAAAGAGAAGAAAGCAGTAAAACAACGTATATTGTTGATTATCAGCAATAAAAAAACCTTCACTTATATCTTTATATACGTGAAGGTCTGATTAAAATACTACCCTTAGCATTTATAACTTTGAATTTTGAGAATTTTAAAACCTATATAGTAATGTTGATTTTTAGATTTTAAAATCGACAATTTGAAATTTTAATAATGTGAAATTTGTGTTTTAAAGATTAAAAAATGTAAATAACTAATAATAAAATATCTGTAACGATAACGTTGCAATTTTTGCTTTGTTATACATTGTAAATATACAGTACAAAATCTCTTCATTGCAAGTATTTGTAGAATAATATTCGAAAATACTGACTAAATGTCAAGTTTTTGCTGTTTTGACTTTTCTAACATTCATTTTTATAACATTCTCCCTTTGGAGACTCTATAGTAAAGACAACAAAAAGGAGCACAACCCCTATCCGGTATGTTGTACTCCCAAAAATCACGTATTGAGAAATCTTTGCCCCCGTTACTCAATAATGATCTCATTTACGGCATTAAATTTTCTTCGTTTTTCCTTGTCTAAAAGTTGCGTATCAAAAAATGGAGCGGGCATTGTATCTGAAGGGTCAAAAGAGTAAACTGCCCCTTGCATCATTCTTGCAAAAGGCCCAACAAAAGTTGAAGATACAATTGCCCGCCCAAATAAATATCTCTCTGTTGGAGTATTTAAATAGAAATAATTACCATTGTTGGGAATAGATATATTTAGGTAATTAATCATTTCTTGAAATTTCTTATCGTTTCTGGTAAGGAGGTGCTGGTTTATTATTGAAGGAACATTGTTTGTAATGGATTTTTGGTCATTTAGAGGGGAAGGTCGGTGTAATGAGACAAGCTGATAAGCAGCCAGTCTTAACGCTGTAACTAATTTTTGAATTTTATGTTTTACAATATTTATCATAACACGTCAAACCATTCGTTCATCTGGAAAAATCATGCATCTTATCGTTACTTTAATTCAAATAAATAAGTAATGATTGACACAAATCTTCTTAACGAGTCCCCTATATGAACTACTACAATTTTTCACAAGAAAAAAGGACAAGTAAACTGACTTGACTAAAGATTACACGTTAAGGGAAGTAATGTTAATCTATGGTCACTAATGTGGCAATTTCTAATCTAATTTCTTATAACAACTTTTTCTCTATTCTTCATTTAATCTTTCTCTATCTATTAAATGAAGTACTATTTTCTTTCAACTAGTTTGGTAAATCCAATATTCACCAAATAACATATATTAATTATTCCAAATATATAATTTTTTATTACATAAAAAAAATCAATTGGATATTCGTACAAAAAAACAACCTTCACCTCTATCTTTATAGGGGTGAAGGTATACATTTAAAATACTACCCTTAGCATTTATCTTTCAGGCTGCTTTGATTAAAAACAACCACATTTTTGTAAACTTGAAAAATGAAATCTAATTATATTTTATTTCTTCTAACTATTATATATAAATCTCATATAACTCAGGACTTAACATTCGTTTCAATCCTTAGATTAAAGATACAATTCAAGTTGATTTAATCCCAAATTGCCGTGTAAAAATATTCCATTATTTATACAAATGTCAACTAATTGCTGAATGGATCCAATAGGTATTATTTTTAAAATATCTCATTTGGAAAAACCCTATATGACCATAGCTGTGGATACCTTAATGAATCTGATATTACAAGAGATGATTTTTTATTCTGCTCTGTACGACTTCCGTTATCCTGAGATCAGTATGGACCAAATCAGGCAATTAAACTCAGATCACATATTACTGTCTTCAGAGCCGTTTCCGTTTAAACAAAAGGAAACAGCTTCCAAACATTCTTGCCATTCTGTGGATGGCACCTATTTTTCTTAGTATGGCAATCGAATGTTAGAAGCCTATGACAACTTCGAACAACTAGAAAAAATACTCGATTAATCGTAGCTTAAGTCTTTTCTTTTTGGGCGTCCGGGCCCTACGTCCATGACTCCCTTTCGGTCGGTCCTTCGGACTTTCG